>LFCO01000003.1 GCA_001189165.1 Parcubacteria bacterium C7867-005
ACCGGTAGAGTCTACTTGTAAACAACCCAGTCCTGTACCTAGATAGAGGTTGCTTGTAGATGCAGTAGTAGAGAAGAGGCTCGTGGTGGTGGCGTTGGTTCCTGTGGCGTTGGTGAAGGTAATACCAGAAGGCAGAACTGTAAATTGAGATGTTCCGGAACGTTTTACATCAAACAAGTTACCAGAGCCAGTTTGATTAATGGTAAGAGCTGTTTCTGAAGAAGAAACTGCTATAGTCGAGGTGGCATCTGACCTTACAAACTGTGATGAGTCATAACCGTTGAGTGTATAAGCCACCATCGCCGCAGGCACCGCACCCAGTGTTTTTCTTGGACTCATCTCCCCATCCCAAGATGGAGTTCCACCCGTACCACCGATTTCAACAGATAAATAAAGGGTGTCATTAAAGTCTATTGCGGTAATCGGGGTAGTAGAACCGAGCATTACAGAAAACAGCCCAGAAGCAACTGTTACTCTGTTTGATCCGGTCAAAGTCTCGGTCCAGATTGGCGAACCACCGCTTGCGACAGTGTATAGACTAAAGCGCATATTATAGTCTCCGCTTGGTACATCTACGTTGGTCGGCGTCACCAATCTTCCTTGATAATTAAAATGCGGATTAAAACTAGCATTCCAAGTTGCTGCATTAACTCTTACAGTAAATGCAAACGAAATCACCACAAACATCGAGAGCAAAAGAGTTGCCATCTTCCTAGATCTTAGATGAACGAAGACAAAAGCGACAATTGCAAGGAGGATAATAACCCCTGCAAGCATCATGAGAAATTTTGAATTTAAATAAGAAGGTGTTTGCATACCAAAATCTTTGACTGCCATAGACCCGTCAATTCTCTTCATCCCTTCGTTTTTGTAATCAATAATGTTTATCCTGACTCGATAAAATCCACTTTGCTTTATGGCACCGACAGTAGATTCGAACCTTGTTTTGTCTTTATTTGCTCTTAGTATGAACGAGAATGATTTTGGATTTTCTTCGGTAGTTGTCAGGGTTACGGCAATAGTTTTTAGTGACTGTGGAACACGATAATATTTTAGAGCGATGGTTAAATTTTTATTTGCATCGACAGTCACCAAACCCCCGTCTTCAACTTTCAAGCTGTCACCGTTCTGTATAAATAGAAAATCTTTTATAAGCAAAGCATCGATCATCGGATCAACATTTGAAGAGTCCACAAGGCGATCGAGCGGAGAAGATTTGTCTATGGTCTCACCGGGAACCAGAAGCTTTGAAGAAGCTATGACGCCTGAAGAAAAATTACCTGCTATATCCCTAGTGAAAATCGTATAGTAGTAGTCCGTATCTGGTTTAACATCTGAATCTATATACAGAGAAATATCAGTAGCCTCAAAATCTTCAAATACAACATCGCCATCATCAACTCCAAAAGGATAGAATGATTCCGAACGAACTATTCTAACACCAACAATACTTTCATCGTTTGGCAACAACCAAGACAAATTGAGAGATTCGTTCTTTGGGGTTATGTCGAACGAAGTGACATTCGCAGGCAACCTTAACATTGACGAAGAGAGTGTGTTGAACATTGTCCCTTCGTATACAGTCTCAGTATTCGTTGAATCTATTAAAACAATTTTCAGATAATACGTGGTCCTTGGCTGTAAATCTTGAATTATAAAACTATGTGTTAAACCAGGAGAACTTTTTGATACAGAGCCCATTGAATAAATATTATCCGTGCCCCAATATATTTTAGATGTAACAGAAAGAGATGTGTCAAAAGATATCAGAACATTTGTATAGTCTGGAACAACCGAAAAATTATTGATCACTAGAGATTGGCCGAAACCACCCCTACGACCAGAAGATGACGGGGTATCCGTGGATGATGTAAGTGTTGTTGCTGTACTGGTAGATGACCATAGTGATTCTGTCCCAACAGCATCAAAAGCAGAAACATTGTAAGAATACTCCGTATTTTCAGTCAAACCAGAATCAACAAACTCTCTAGGGAAAGAAGCTGTGGTGGTTATCAGAACACCGTCTCTATATATATAGTAACCCTCTACACCGAAGTTATCCCTTGATTCACCCCAAACAACCTCAATCCTGTCTGATGTGATGGGAGTGAGGCTTATAGATGACGGAGCGCTTGGGGGAGCAAAATACGCTTCAGAACTTTGATACCCCGCATCACCCAACGAGAAGTTCGTACTACTCGACCTACCGGTCGCAACTTCTCCTAAGGTGTCCTCGACACCGAAATTGGCAGACGTAGATAATCCCCCAGCAATATTTAAGCTATCTGACTGAATTTTATAAACAGTTGAGGTCATGACCTCTTGTGCCAAAGAAATGTTTGGCAGCAACAAAACACACATAGTCAAAGCGCAGAAAACTTTCCTAAATGTATTATTTCTAATCATTTTTTTCTTTTAACGGAACGAGAACAAAGGCGTAGTTTTCATCATTTTCAGATCTGAAAATAGGAGTGATAACACCTGAGCTTATATCTTCATCCAGATAAACATTAACCTCGTCAGAAAAAGATTTTTTGATTCTAGAGACGAGACCCGCATGATCACTCTCATCCTTCTCCACAACAAGACCAACCGTTTCTACCTCACTCTTCTCTGTACTGTTTGCACCAATAACAGCTGCAACAAAACTCTTCTCAGAACTCTGCTCAGTACCAAATCCGATCGCCCTAGACAAACCAGAGGCAACATTTATAAAACTTTCTGACATATGTGGCAAAGTATAGTCAGCCCAGGAGACAACCATAATTGTCGAGAGTAGTGTCGCGGATACTCTGGCAGCTATTGCTCTAGTAATATTGACTCCTACTCTGGATTCTTTGCGCTTCAAAAGCTCGGGTAGCCGTGGTGCACTGTCCTTTTCATAAACGATTGTTGAATTGTTTATGGCATTAACAGTAGATTCATTGATCAAATTTTTTTCAGCATCTAACCTCGATTTACTCTTTTGATTTCTTAAGTTTTTATTTTTTCTACTTTTAGATTTCGAGTGGAGAGTGATTGCATCTAGCTCTACATACCACGACCTACCGATCATTTTGCCCGGCAGCTGACCATTCCTAACGAGTGATCCAACGTAGTCCTGGGAATATCCAAAACTTTCAGCAGCTCGCCCAGCCGATATGTATCTCTTGTTGTCGAGAAAAAGATCTTTGTTCATTGCTATAAATTATAGTTCTCATTTCCTAAATAGCCTATGCATTTTTCAAATTTAAATGTGGACAACCACGGCTTAAAATATAGTTAGTTTTCAAAACTCAAAAATAATAATTTTGTTTTTTAAGTTAATAAATTCACTAGTTAGTAAGTCATGAGTCAACCAGATCTTATCAACATATAGATACTTTGATACTAATTACTAATGATGCTAATATTGTCTATATAGGATTATTAATCTTTATATAAGAATCACTCATGAAAGAAGTTTATTTTTCAATTAAGGAGGCAGCAGAAATACTTGGAGTAACTCCCCTTACCCTTAGGAACTGGGACAAGTCAGGTAAATTTAGAGCAAACCGTCACCCTATGAATAACTACAGGGTTTACAAATTATCTGCTTTAGAAAAAATTATTGAGGACATAGAGACAGGTACAACAAAGAGCAAGGCGGAAAAGGTTATCAAAAAGCTAATGATCAGACATCTGGAATAAGCTATAAATAGCAAAAAAAGACACCCTTGGGTGTCTTTTTTTGTTTATTGTTTATTTTAAAAGATCAATAAACATATCTCTTAATATTTGAGGGTTTCCACTACCTTTAGTGTGCTTCATCCCCTGACCAATCAGGAACTGAAGAAGTGCGACGTTACCATCTTTATATCCGGAAACAATCTTTGGATTTTCTGCGATGATTAGTTCGACCACTTTTTTTAAATCATCGATATTATTTGTCTGTAAGAGATTCTCATCAGTAGCAATTTGTTTGGGATTACCGAGTTTGTTCTCTAGTCTCTTTAAAATAAATTTTGCATTAGTAGAAGACAGAGATCCTTCAATAACCATTTGCATAACTTCAAAAATATTCTGAGCAGAAACATTTGCAGTGCCTGGATCAGTGATCAGATAGTTAGAAGCTAGTTTTAGTAGATTTTTATCAGACGTTAGTTTTTCTAGTTCGTCTATAGCTTGACTTCGGTCTATGTCTCTTGTGTAAACTTCTGATGCTTCCTCTGTCATACCCCAATCCAAGTATCTCTTTCGCTTCCTCCACGGTAATTCAGGAAGGCCTCTACGAAGGGTGTCCTGATCAAATTCTGGTATCTCGCTTAAAAACATTTTGGGTAAATCTGGATCTGGAAAATATCTATAGTCATGAGAATCTTCTTTGACACGCTGTGAGTAAGTCACCTCTTTGCTTTCATCCCACCCCCTAGTCTCCTGAGCTACCTTGTTACCGCCCTCTAGTAATTCCGTTTGTCGTTTTATCTCAAACATAATTGCTTTCTCCACCGCCTTAAATGAGTTTAGATTTTTTACTTCAACTTTCGTCCCAAACGTATCAGTATCGCTAACAGAGATATTGGCCTCCACCCTCATTTCACCCTTCTCCATATTTGCGTGACTTGCTCCAAGATGGGTAAGTAAAAGTTGGAGTTCTTTGGCAAATTTACTTGCGGTCTCTGCATCATGAATAACTGGCTCTGTGACTAGCTCCATCAGTGGCACGCCGGCTCGGTTGAAATCAAGCAAGCTATAGTCACCAGTATCATGCGTAGATCGCGCTGTATCTTCCTCTAAATGAATTCTGGTTAAATCTACCCCCATCAAACTCCCCCCTCTTACAAGTGGGTGTGCATACTGGCTAATCTGGTAACCCTTTGGTATATCCGGATAAAAATAGTTCTTACGGTCGAATTCTGTATAATCTGCAAGCTTACCGCCGACAGAAACACCCAAAGAAAGTACCATTTTGATAGCTTCTTTGTTTAAGGTTGGCAAAGAGCCCGGATACCCGAGGCACACGGGGCATACATTTGTATTTGGGGATTGCTCTTCTGCATCATTCTTGGTTCGGCAAAACATCTTGGTAGCCGTACAAAGCTCGGCATGAATCTCAAGGCCTATAGTTGGGGTGTACTTTTTGCTCATGAGCTATTTAGAGATTCTGCTGGATAGATTGTCCTTAAAACTTTTTATAAGCTTGTCATCTATCACCGAAATCGGAAATACGTCATCGGAAACTGTTTTTAATGCCTTTATCTTTTCTTCTTGTTCTGCGGTACTGATCAAATCTACTTTGGTCAGAAGTATTATCTCTGGTTTACTGATTATATCTTTATTATAGAGTTCTAACTCTTTCCTAACAACCCTGTATGCATCGAGAACATTTGTCTCTTCAGAAGAGATGCAATGGATGAGGCCCTTGGTGCGCTCAATGTGCCTAAGGAATTTATGCCCCAAACCCTTACCCTCTGCTGCCCCCTCGATCAATCCTGGTATATCACCAATAATGATGCCGTAGAGATCACCTAGAGACGGTTCAAGGGTGGTGAAAGGGAAGTCCCCAATCTTTGATCTAGCTCGTGTTATGGAATTAAGGAGACTTGATTTGCCAGCGTTTGGTAACCCTATGATTCCAAAATCAACAACTAAAAGTACTTCTATATGAAAATCTGCTTCTTCACCCTCCTTACCTGGAGTATTTTCTGTCGGTCTGACATTTGTAGATGATTTAAAATGTTCATTGCCCAAACCACCACGACCACCTGAAAGTAATTTAATACTCTGCCCATCCTCTACTAACTCAAAAACATGTCCGGTGGTCTGGTTTGTAATTCTTGAACCGACGGGAAATTTAATATGAATATCTTCTCCGGCCCCACCCTGCCATGTGTTGTTCATACCCGCTTCACCGTCCCCCGCCTCAAAGTTTTTAACTTGCTTATAGGAAGACAGGACCCCTATATCACGTGCAGCAACAGCAAAAACATCGCCGCCCTTACCGCCGTTCCCCCCTGAAGGACCCCCATGATCCTTACCCTTTTCGTGAAGCCAGCGCTCAACCCCGTCACCGCCCTTACCAGCCTTCAAGTGTAGTGTTATGTCGTCTACGAACATTTTATGAGTTTAGTGCAATATGCGCCAATTTTATAGCCCCTTCTTTGCTTTTTGCTGCAATCAAGAAACGCTTGTTATGGCAAAAAACGGCATCCGCAATACCAGTGGACTCTACCAGAGATTCTCCGGTTTTCCCAGCCCAGTCTAGAGGAAGAGGTTTCCTCATATCAAAACCGTTTATGTTATCCCTCACCGCCCTTACTCCCCAATTACCCTCTTTCCTGGGGTAAACAACATACATGGGTTCTTTAATCTTAGACAGCACATTGCCCCAAGGAAGGTCTTCGTCGAGAACCACGATTCTTTTGTCATCCATACCATCAACGATACTTTGAACTTTTTTCATGCCACCCACCACCTCTCTGGCTCTTATTATTTCTCTTTGCAACAAATCCTTGGCGACTGCCACTACAGTTAAAAATGTCTGAGATAAATACCCCTCATCAGACTTCGAATTATCTACATATGAATAGAGAAAGTCTCTGACACTAAATTCTCTAATTCCTTCAAATATAGATTCGGATATATCAACGCCATTATCCAATGCATCTATTGGTGAAGCGAGTAACGAATCTATTATCTTCTTTTCCTCTATGCCCGATAGTTGTTCGCCATATTCTTTCCAAACCAAACCAAATGAAGCATATGGGATTCCGTTTGGACGAGAACCTGCGCCACCTGGCTGATGATGATCAAAGCGCATCTTTTTTGGATCATAAACACCGCCGACATCTACGACGATATCGCCGTTATTTATTATTTCTTCGTTTCTTGATCTGACGACCTCTGCATCAGAATAAACTAATAAGAGAGTGGCGACCGCAAAAACATCGTCAGCATGAAATGCTCCGCTATGCGTTATTATTGTCTTCATATTAAATCCTTTGGTAAATTCTGTTTATCAGAGCAATGAGTAATAAGTATACAGATATAGTCAGGGCCATTGTTGGTATTGTTATGTAGCTGAATTCATTAACAAACACCTTGGCGCACGCTGCTCCCTCGCTGGTGCAGGGCAAGATTGAGGTGGTCCCCCCCAATTGGATGTAGGTATGATAAAGAGCTGTGATAAAAACAAGGATGGATAGTGGCACTGAATACCTGAAAACAGATTCATCTTTATGGTATAGGGCCATAGCAAATAGAACAAATTGTGGGTAAATGAAGATCCTTTGCCACCAACACAGCTCGCATGGCTCGTACCCCACAAAACCAGAGTATAGTAAGCTACCGACTATGGCAGAGAGCACTGTAACCAAAGAAAATACGAGCGCATTTCTGCCGATAAAAGTGATGAGGCCCTTTCCCCAAGAGTTTCTTGAAACCAAAGCGATCAACAACACGAAGAATACCAGATGAGAAAAGAGTGTGGCATATGAGATGACCGGGGTTATTATTTCTCTAAGCATCTGGCGGTAATGTACAAGCCGTAGTTTCAGCCAAGACCTCTAATGCTATCGTGCCACCAATACGCGCACCGGGTGCTATCGTCCATTTGTCGCCTTTTGCAACAGGGGCTGTGGGTGTATAAACAACCACAGGGCCTACAAGCCAAGATACTAGGTCTGGTTTATAACTATTCCTACAGGCCTGTGACCCATCATCTTTAGTACATTGATGAGGGGTCACTGAGCTCGTTAAGTCAAAGCTCTTTTGAAAATCCCAAGTAGGATAGCCGGTAATCTTCGCTGCTTCGCAAATCAAGTTCTGAGATTTACCATCTGGATTAGAACATTCAACGTAAGGTAATAACTTCTGAGCCTTACCAAAGGCAGCTTTCTGTTCTTGGCAATGTGGACACCAAAAAGCACCGTAAAATGTGGCTCCGCTATCCTTTATACAAGTAGCAAATGAATCATACTTAGAGGCAACTTGCTTGCCTGGAGTTTTCACTAGCCACACCACACAAGCCACAAAAACAACCCCCACAATAAACCATATCAATGTATTTCTTTTCATGGGCGTATTATACAAGATTTGTTTTATCCTAGTCTATGGTGAGGAGCACTAATAAGACCGCACTGTTTGAATTTGTATATCTTGCCTGTTTCTGGATTAATTGCCCCACAAGGACATGGATCATTTCGACCGATATCTTTAGAAGATGTAGCGAACCTATTAGAATCTGACACGGACATTGCCTCTAATTCTATTGTTGATGCTTCAACTTTCTTCAAAGACTCTGGCTCAAGTGCTATCAAAAATTCAGCAACATGCTTTGACACAGAGAATTCCATTTCCTTAAAAAACCGCAAACCTTCTTTTTTGTACTCTACCAAAGGATCCCTCTGTCCATAGGCACGCAGATTTACCGAACCCCTTAAATACTCCATCATTTCTAGATGGTCAACCCAAAACATATCTATCGTCTGTAAAATTACCCTACGAAGAGCGTCCAGAACAACCGGATCTTCCAATGAAGATATTTTATTTAACAATTTTTTTGATAAATCCTGTTCTATCTGATCAGCAACCGAATGCAAATAGTCGTCTATGTCTCCCTTATCTCCAGATAGAATTTTCCTCCTCTGTCCATAGATGACAGACCTCTGGTGGTTCAAAACGTCATCGAAATCGAGAACGTGTTTCCTGGCATCAAAATTGAACCCTTCTATCTTTTCTTGTGCCTTTTCCAAAGATCTAGTGATGAGTTTATTCTGAATCGGTTCATCTTCAGGTATGTTAAACCTACCCATCATAGACTTGATACTATCTGTGGCAAAAATCCTCATCAAGTTGTCTTCTAAACTCACAAAAAACTGAGTTTCTCCTGGGTCTCCTTGCCTGCCCGACCTTCCTCTTAGCTGATTATCAATTCTGCGAGCGTCATGCCTTTCAGTACCGAGAACAAAAAGTCCTCCGAGCTCCTTAACTTCATCTGAAGCGTCCTTGGATCCTGGATTACCGCCCAGTTTTATATCAACTCCTCTGCCAGCCATATTCGTAGCAATAGTGACCGCTCCCCTTTTACCAGCTTGAGCAATAATTTCTCCCTCCCTCTCATGATTCTTTGCATTCAAAATCTCATGGTTGATACCCTCTGAAGTTAGGTGAGCAGAAAGCAATTCATTGTGTTCTATAGATACTGTGCCAATGAGAACGGGCTGGCCCTTGGTATTTAGCTCTTTAACCTTATTAGAAACCGCCTTCATCTTGCCATTTTGTGTTTGAAATATTAAATCATTTTGATCTAGTCTCGACACCTTACGATTTGTTGGTATAACAAAAGTATCCAAACCATATACTTTGTAGAATTCTTCCTTGGAAGTTATGGCTGTACCGGTCATACCAGAAAGTTTTTTATACATTCTGAAATAGTTTTGAAAGGTTATAGACGCAAAGGTCTTGGACTCTTCTTTGATATTTACTCCCTCCTTGGCCTCAATGGCCTGATGCAGGCCTTCAGACCACCTTCTGCCTGGTTGCATCCTCCCAGTAAATTGATCAACAATAATAATCTCGCCATCTTTGACAACATATTCTTTATTATTGTTATACAGAGCCTGCGCGCGGACCGCCGTCTCAAGATGATGAACGTATTTCACTCCACCGGTTGTGTATATATTATCTATACCCAAAAGTGACTCTGCTTTAGTTATACCCTTATCAGTAAGACTGATAGCGTGTAACTTTTCATCCACAGTAAAATCTTCTTCGAGAGTTAGCTTCGAAGCGATGGAAGCAAATTTACTATATAAATCTCCCGCAGTCCCAGTATTTGAAGAAATGATAAGCGGGGTGCGAGCTTCGTCTATGAGAATAGAATCTATTTCGTCTACAATCGCATAACTAAAGGGTCCTTGTGCCAAATCTGATTTTCTATAAACGAGATTGTCTCTAAGGTAGTCGAAGCCAAATTCGTTGTTGGTTCCATAGATAATATCTGCTTTATAAGCCTCTTGCTTGGAAGTTGGGCGTAAAAATTCATGCACAACATGAAATGAACCTATTTCATCTCTCTCGTTATCCCTATTTTTATGTTCAGGGTCATATATATATGATGCGGCATGATTCAACACTCCAATAGACAAACCAAGATAAGAGTACACTTGCCCCATCCAAACCGCATCACGTCTAGAAAGATAATCATTAACAGTAACTACATGCACGCCCTGACCAGAAAGTGCATTCAGATACGCCGAGAGGGTTGCTACCAAAGTCTTACCTTCCCCAGTACGCATCTCAGCTATTCCTCCCTTATGTAAAGCAATACCGCCCAGAAGTTGGACATCGAAATGTCGCTGACCAAGGGTTCTCATGGCAGACTCACGAACTACAGCGAAGGCCTCTGGGAGAAGACTGTCGAGTGACTCACCCTTTATAAATCTTTCTTTAAATTCTACTGTCTTCAATCTAAGATCCTCTGGTGAGAGGTTTTTTAGAGTGTTTTCTAGAGTGTTTGTCTTATCCACCAATATCTGCCAGGAAGAGAGCATTTTTTCCTCTTCTGACTTAAATAAATTGCTCAAAAATGCCATAAGAAGCACATTTTAGCATATTTAGACAAAGAAAAAACGCTCCTTGCGGGGAGCGTTTTTTCGAACCACATTGAGACTATGCTCGCTTCTTTGAAGCTTTTCTCTTTTTAGGAGCTGCTTTTCTTTTAGCGGCCTTTCTCTTTGGAGCTGCCTTTCTCTTTTTTGCTGCCATATTATTTTTTGCGTTCTGATCTTCAAACGCAGTTATTTATTAACGTCGCAGAGAAATATTACAAAAATATTTTTCTACGTGCGACTCGAATTAATTATCTTATGCAGAAGATGTTACTACAAGCATTTTGTAAGAAGATGTGTGGATAACTTTTAATTAAATTAATTTAATTTATTTTTCTAATAGAAATAAATTGTGGTTAGTTCAATGTTCCGTTTTGAATTCCTAGAATATATTCTTCTGCTTTATCTTTATATTCTGGAATTTCTTTTATCAAGTTATTTAGAACTTCCAAAGCCTTTGCCCTTTCTCCAGACCTCAAATATGCTCCGGCCAAATCTACATATCCTTGTGATGCTTTTGGATTTAGCTTAACTCTTTCTGACAAAAAGCTTTGCAAAAGAGCGTACCTACCCGTATCAAGCAATACCCTTGCTATACGATCGTCCCCGGCGATTGTGGGCAAATTCAATGTTTGAAGCAATGTATTTATTAATGCACTATCGTTTGTGTAGAGTGCTCCAAGGAAATAGAAAATCTGCGCTTCGTTATATTTAGGGGCCATGTCGTATGCTTTTTTGAATAGCTTCATGGCCTCTGGATAATTTTTAGTTGAAAGCAGAGTGGTACCTTGTTCTAAGTACACAACTTGTTTAGATGGGATTAGTTTTTCTGCTTTTTTCAAATAAGCCAGTGCTTCATCTGGAAAGCCTGCTCTACTGAAAAACGAACCAGCAATAATCATATGTCTCGCGTCATTCTCTGATTTCTTTGTCTGCTCTTCTAAGACTTTTTTGGTGTAATTGAAATATTCTGTCTTAGCTTCAGCTGCAATTCCACTAGAGAAAACATTGGACCCAGATGTAGCCAGCCACTCAACAGTTTCTGGTCTCCCCAATCTTGATCCTTCGTATGCATTTTTGAAGTAACCCAAGGCGTCAGTCTTTTTTGAATCATCGGCTTGAACAGATTGAAGTCCGTGGATAAGGTTGAGGTTGGCACTGATCGGTTTTATGTTAACGAAATAAAGCGTAATGACCAAGACAATAACTACTGGCAAAACTATGAGGTACGGAGCTCGTATAGGAATATCTTTTACGTTTAACTTATTTTCTTTCACACCAACAGTTCTACTATGAACATACCCTAGGAATGAGAAGAACAATATGTAGCTAATGAGATGATCAAACACAAACAAGTTGTGGAAGAAGTACCCAGCAAGTAAACCCGTGAGAACAGAGCTTTCAGCAAAGGATAGATTCGTACCTTTCTTCCATACAGAATAAAGCAACACGATATAAAGTGAGAGATAGCTGATCAGACCAAGCATTCCCCCAGCGATGCCCCAGTCTAGGAATATATTGTGGGCTCGATCAAACCATGGCTCCAAACGAAACATCGCCGGACTATAATTCTTACTAAAAACATCACTGAAATTTTCCTGACCCCAGCCAAAGAGTGGTTTTTCTTGAATACCTTTTATAGCCATGGGCCAAACAAAAGATCTACCCTCGGTTTCTATCTGAGCGAGACTGATAGAAGCAAACCTACTCAGGACTTCACTCTCTCTAACGAAGGCTGTGTTGCGGGCCATATAAAAACTACCAACCAGGATAAAGAGTCCAATCAAAATACTGAAACTAAATTTCTTCATACCTTTTGATTCTCTGTTCCTTACATTCAGTAGAGCCACCAAAAGCACTCCTCCGATTAGACCCAGTATGCTACCTCTTGTTGCTGTGTGGTAAAGAATAAAAACCTGACAAAAAACCAAACCACCGTATATCCATCGAAGATACGATTCACTGTTTTGCCTAACGAAAAACATAATAGCCATAAATATATGGAACAACATATAGACAGCCAGATATGCAGCATTACCAAAAGTACCATCAACACGGACCCCTCCCTGATTTATCTCCGCTACCCCCAAAAGCTGAGAAGTGCAGTAAAGAACCATTATAAAAGATGCTACTAGAGATGTGTTCCACCAATAGTGCCAGTTCTCCTGTTTAAATATAGATGTTGTTACCAAAAAGAATGCGCCTAAGTGGAGAAGGGTCACAAAACCTTCCATTCGCTCATAATTAGACCAGAAGCTCTTCGCAGGAGATTCCCCGAGAAGATTAGCTAACCCGATAATCACAAAAAATGCCAACAGCGCATAAACTATGGCAGATCTTTTTGGTCTGTACTCTGGTGCCATGACCACCAGGATCAACCATGAGGCAAAAACAATTTCTATGATAATCCTGAAGGCAAAAGCCTTGGTCGTTATAAATGGGAAAAACAAAGAACTAGAAACAAGGAAGGGTACGAATGGTACTAAAAACAAACCGCCCAAAGCTATCCACTTGAAAGTATCTTTATTCATAGGAATCATGTTAGCACTGAATCCAAGTGGCTAGCAATAAAATCTTTTATCTACTAGTATCAAAGCAATGCAAGCACTAAAACAGAAGGCACATAATGCCCTCCGCCGGAGTGAGGGGTTCTTTAAAACAGACATGGTCTACCTGGCTAAAGGCGGATTTTGGCTCACTTTAACTCAATTCGTGGGGACTCTCTCGGCCCTCATACTGTCTATAGCCTTCGCCCACCTATTTTCAAAGGATGCTTATGGAACATACAAATACATACTGGCCCTCTCGGGCATTATAGGAACCTTTACTCTGACCGGCCTCGGATCAGCTGTCACTCAATCTGTGGCCAGGGGGTTCGATAGTTCATTAAAGAAAGCGTTTAAAACAATGCTCAAGTGGAGTACTCTTATCACAGTCGCGGCATTGTCGGGGAGTATTTATTATTATTTTAATGACAACCTATTACTTTCAGCCTCCCTTATCATCATAGGAATTGCTTCTCCGATAATCGACGCGACATCTCTGTTTGTATCCTATCTGTCTGGTAAAAAAGAATTTAAAACTCTATCAGTTCTAAACATGATAGGAATACTGTTCCCAAATATATGCTTAGTGATAAGTTTGTTTTTTACAAAAAACGTATTGATGATAGTTCTGGTTTATTTTGCTTCATATGTATTGGTGCTATCACTTTCATATCTTTATACCATCACTCGCTTCAGGCCACAGAGTCAGGATGATCCAGAAATAGTCAGCTATGCCAAACACCTTACCCTCCTGGGAATACTCAATGCAGTCGCTGATCAAATAGACAAGGTGTTGGTATTCCACTATGTAGGAGCGGTCGAGCTAGCCGTTTATTCTTTTGCTGTGGCTCTACCCCTACAAATAAAAGGGACCCTTAAGGGCATCGCGGTTTTAGCATTCCCCAAGTTTGCTGAGAGACCAATAGAGGGAATCATGAAAGATATAAAACAAAAGATGCTCAGGCTACTGTTCATAACCGTATGTATAGTGACCGTATACATATTGGTTTCGCCGTATCTATATAAGCTACTCTTTCCACAATATCTAGAATCGGTAATTTATTCTCAGGTGTTCTCACTTTCGCTTCTTGGATTTATAAGTTCTTTCCCGTCAACTGTGCTACAGGCTAAAAAATATATAAAAGGGTTGTATTGGGCCAACATGCTTGTGGCGATAACAAAAATAGTACTTCTATTTGTCTTTGTATACATGTGGGGCGTCTGGGGAGTGGTCATCGCTAGAATAACTTATGAATACATAGCCACAGCAATAGTTTGGATTATCCTTTCTGCGGTAACCAAAAACGAGAAGATGTCACCCGTGGTTTAAGATCAAGATCGACACACTCGGGCTACAACCTTTATACCGTATCTCTCATCCATGACGAACTGTTTATCGCCTGTCATGGTAACCACATCGAAACCAGCCGTTCCTAAAGTCTTTCTTATTGTCTCCGCATTAAAGTGAACCACATGATCAACATGTATTGGCCCAATACCAAAATATTTATCCAAATCTGGAATTTCAAAAATAAGCAGAGATTCGGGAGACATATGTTTCTTTATGTCATGTAAAATTTTTAATGGATCCCTCACATGTTCAAGTACGTGCCACATTGTGATCACATCAAACTTATCGTTTGGATCCACCTCAGACAAACTGTTGTATATTTTTCTGAATTTTTTCTCTGTAAGATGCCTAAAGTTTTGACCAGGTTCTACAGCATATGTGGCCACATTAGGATAATTCTCTAACATCCCCAAAAGAAAAGAACCTTCTGAAGAACCTATATCCAAAACAGATCGAACATCTTTGGAAATAGTTCTCTGACCCATGAGATGCTTAATGAAGTCCAGATGTTTATTGGCTCTTTCTGGTGCGCTGAACTCTTTACGAACCCTGTCAGTAATAAAGATAATTCCCCAATCTAATCCTCTGAACATTTTTGATGAATAAAACTTGTTTAAAAAACTTTCTGTAGGCATGGGCTGACTAAAAACGAAAGAGCATTGGGGGCACTTCACTGTGGTCACATTTAATCCGTACCGGTCTTTTCTATATAAAATCTCAAAATTTGTATTATTTTGACAAATCGGGCACGGCACCGTCTCCGTATCCATACTTAAAGCTACTAACCGCTTATAAAAACTCCTCACCAATCTTCTCTTAAATGATTTCAGATATTCAAATATCATCATTGCTTAAATTTATCACAAATTACCTTAACCAAACTCTCTGTCATAATAAGTTCTGATTCAGAATCAATAAATTTAATCCGTCTTTTTCTTAACTCGGCATCTGATGTTTGACTGATCTTCAGCAAATCATCATGAAGGTTACCGTCTATAAAAATCATATCTGCCAAGCCATTAGCAACCATCCCCTCTCCATAATCAATAGAGGTTTCAATTATGGCAACCGGGCGGCCCTGCTCGACCATGTCATACAAAAAGGTTGAATATGTGCCAATCGCCAAGTCAATGTCATCAAGCATGTCATCGGTAGTACGAGCTAACTTGATCTTGTCTATATATGGCAATAACCCGTATTCTGAAATTTGCTCCATTTTTTCTTGATCCTGCCTCAGCTTAAACACGACTTCAATATCATCATATGCAAAAATCTTTTTTATATATTGAAAAATTTCTTTTTTTGGAGCATTTTTTTCATAAGGGATTAACACAGAAATACGATTGCTACTTTTTTTTCTTGGTATAAATGATCTATTTTTTGTTCCTCCTCCAACAATTATCTGATCTGGGAAAAAATACGTCCCCAAGCGGAGTAGTTCTCCCTTCCAGTACTTACTCCAGACAAAAGTCTTATCGGGACAAATATTTCGACCTGGTAAGTCTGTCATTTTGAGCCAGCCGACATGATACTTTGTAAAATGTCCGTGCTGTATAGAATAAAAATCGACACCAGAAAGTTTAGAGGCGATTATAATCTCATTTATGGTGCGCACATCATCTATGGCTAATATCTGTTTTACTGAAGAAAAATACAACAACCCTCTTAAAAAAAGTATCCTGTAACGAGATATCGACACCGAACTCCCATATTTAATAAGAATAGTAAAAATCAGATCCCTTTCCTCTTTTGTAAAAGCCGTCATGTCTAAACTCCTCAGATATCTACTTAGTTTAAATTTATTAAAAACGACATTAAAAGATGATAGGAAGTCTGGGCTTTCTAAATAAACCACTGGGCGTGCTCGATATAGGAGATTTTTCAACATTCCTCGACCGATAACGGTGTGAACTATTTCAAAATAACTTGAAGATGTTTTCTGCAGAGCCTCATATAATGGATCGAGTCTAAAATCATTCTTAAATTTACCTGTGGTTTTATCCAAAGTAAAAACCAATATTTCTGTTCTAGCCAATACTAAATATATCCCTGAAATAATAGAGAGGAGGAAAGTGAAGATTGCCAAAATAGACATTTTTATCAAAACAATAAAACTTGCCTTGGGAATTATGGCGTCAATATCTTTTTTGTTAGACCAGCCCAAGATATCTCCAAATATAGGCTGTTGATATGCTTGCCATAAATTATAGCCCTTGCACAAAAACAACAAAGATAGCTTCGGATCAGATTCAACGAATTTATTTAATTTTTGAAGAATGGCTAAGGAATACTTGTAATCAAGATACCCGTCATTGTCTTTCATTCACGACATTATACCCCCATAGATAGCCATAACAAGCTTGTCTGTGTCTTGAGATTTTATTGATAGTAATATTTTAAAGTGTATTATCTACTCGGAGTGCCCTTTGTAGCAAACCAACGACCAACTGGAGAACCGAGATGACCACGATCATGCAGCGAATCGACCGCACCGCGACGATTCCGATCTCTCACAGGGTGCCAACGCCCCCACCCCCGCAGTCCGTGAAGATCGAGGTTACTGGAGTGTGTAACCTCAGATGTGGTTTCTGCGCTCTTACCAAGCGCGATACCCAGCCCACGAAACCCATGTCCTGGGAGTTCCTGGAGAGGATGATCAGGGAGTGTAGGGAGTTCGGAATCAAGGAGATCGGATTCTTCTACATCGGCGAATCCTTCACTGCCATGGACATTCTTGTCCCCGGAATCAGGCTCGCCACCGAGCTAGGTTTTGAGGGCAGGTTCCTCACCTCGAATGCCACGGTAGCTACCCCAGACAGGGTCCGGCAAGTCATCGAAGCTGGGTTGACCTCATTGAAGTGGAGCGTCAACAACGATTCTCCGCATCAGTTCGCGGAAGTGACCGCGAGACCCGAGAGACTGTTCCATCTGGCCATGGCCAACATCCGGCGGGCCAAGGAGGTCAGGGATGACGTCTTCGGTCGGACCGGCCATCGATGCGAGCTTTCGGCATCAAGGATCCGATACAACGATGACCAGCATCTGAGGATGATCGAGTTCTTCAGAACTGAGGTCGAGCCATTCGTCGACCATGCCTACGAACTACCCCCGTACACGATGGGTGGATCCCCTATCGAGAGGGAGAGGGAGCTCGGAATCAATCCGACCGCAGGGAACCAGGGTCGGATCGGCGGTCTGGTGGCACCAATACCATGCTGGGCGGTTTTCACTGAGGCGCACATCACCTCATGTGGGATGCTCAGCGCATGTTGTTTCGATGCCAACGGTTCATGGACCATGGCAGACCTGAACGAGGTGTCGCTCGCAGATGGATGGCATAGCATCGCCTTCCAGAACCTGCGCAACGCACACCTCGAAGGTAACATCCGGGGTACCGCATGCGAGACGTGTGCTCTGTACTGATTCTAAACCGCCGACATGGCGGTTTCTTATTATCTTTAATATCAAAATTTGATAATATAAGTCTATGAAAAAAGTATTTATACATACGAATAATAAGCAGTTTGCAGGAGCGATACTCGCCAAATACGCTATAGAAAGCAAGCTTCCCAAAGATTCTGATATAACTGTCGAGTTTATCAACGTCGATGAGATAGAGGCTTTCAAAAAATTTGCTGGCAAAGAATACATGTTCGCAGGCAAAACTCGTGTCTATAACCCAAAGGATCTCCAGTCCTTCACTCTCTCCAGGTTCATGCCACCACAACTCATGGGTTACGAAGGGACTGCTGTAGTGATCGACCCGGATATATTCGCGCTCAAAGACATCTCTCCATTGTTCAACATGGACATGACCAACAAAACACTGGCTGCATGTAGCAAAAAAGACACGTGGGATACAAGCACCATGCTCATGGACTGTGAAAAGCTCAAGCATTGGAAAATAGAGGATATCTTAGATGGACTTGCGAACAAAAAACTTGATTATGTGTTCGACATCATGAGTCTAAAGCATGAACCCAGAGAATCTATCTTAGAACTACCGAGAATATGGAATAACTTGGACAAAATCACCCCCGATACTTATATGGTCCACATGACCAATAGGATGACACAGCCATGGAAAACCGGCTTACCCATAGACTTCACCATAAACCCGATGCCAAAAATTTTTGGCATCATTCCTCGAGAGCCAATACACAAACTCCTCGGCAAGTATCCAACACATTACCAAAAACATCCTGACAAGAATATCGAAGGCTTTTTCTTAAACCTAGTCAAAGATGCCATCAAAAATGGTGCGATAACCAAAGAGACGATCAGCTCAGAAATAGCCAAGGGTCATGTGAGAAAGGACCTACTGTCTATTATTTCTTGATCTCCACAAAGAAACCGGCGGCAAACATGTTCGGCCAGATAGATTTTAGTATTGGTATCCCAACATAATAGTTTATTGTGTAGTTTTCATAGCCCTGTGCCTTGATCCACCACAACAAATCTTTCTTTGTCCAGAACCTTATATGTTCTGCTGGATGCTTAGCCCACTGCATAGGAAACTTACCAAAGAAAAATAATCTGAATCTGTGTATGAAAAAACCAGTATTAGGGAAAGAGAACAAAACACCTTTTTTGGATTTATCATAAGCAAACCTCAACAACTCCTCAGAACCGGGAACGTGTTCAAGTATCTCAAAGAGAATGGTGAAATCCGCTTCATGGATCTTTGAATACTCTTCTGGTTTGTTTATATCAAAAAGTTGTGTTTGTAAGCCCATCTTCTTGGCTACTTCCAAAGCATAAACGGAACTGTCATAGGCTGTTGCTCTCTCGAGCTGGGCTTTGTTTTTGATATAAAGAAGTACTTCACCGGCACCAGATCCAATGTCGTTAACAGATCTACCTCCTGCCCCTACAATGATGTTTGAAGCTATTTCTGCCCGCTTTTCCTGCCACACACCGAGGCCACCCATGTATTTCTCTCCTCGTTTTTCCTTCCAATACGCGTCATAGTCAAAATGTGCACCAGGAACAATCCTCTTTTGTGGGTAGACATACATACGCCTGAGCCAATCCCTGCTCATCCATAAAAAATCTTTGATCTTATTCAACATATAGAAGAGTGTAAGGCATAAGAGACCCCCTTGCAATTTTGGGCAAAAAATATACTATCGTTCTATGTCAAAACAGAAAAAGGTGGTTAAAAAAGTAGCCATCGCTGAAAGAACCACCTGCCGAATATCTGGAGAAAAATTCTCCCCTCTCTTTACCTTAGGCAAGCTATACCTCTCTGATTTTATCGAAAAGCACGAGACTCCACACTACGACCCCATCGAACTAAAGATGTGCCTGGCTCCAAAATCTGGCCTAGTACAACTCGCACACACCACCCCTGGGGATGTGATGTATAGAAAGTATTGGTACAAATCTGGTACCAACGCGACCATGACAAACGAGTTGTCGGGTATCGCTCAGAAAACACAAAGTCTGGTACATTTCAAACCAGGAGACATCTTCGTAGACATCGGATGTAATGACGGAACACTTTTTAGATTCGTAGAGAAGAAATTTATCCGTATTGGATTCGATCCGAATAATTTCAAAGAGGAATCGATCAAACATGCAGACATCATAGTCAACAACTATTTTACCTTCAAAGAATACAGCAAAACCAAGCATGGTAAAAAGAAAGCCAAGATTATCACTTCTATCGCGATGTTCTACGACCTAGAGAACCCGCACGCTTTCGTCAAAGACGTGAAAAACACCCTAGACAAAGATGGTCTATGGGTTATCCAGATGAGCTACCTCCCACTCATGCTCAAACAACTCGCTTTCGACAACATCTGCCACGAACACCTCAAGTACTACAGTCTAAAAACATTGAAGTATCTGCTCGAGAAAAATGGTATGAAAATTGTCGACTGCGAACTCAATGATGTAAACGGCGGAAGTTTCAGAATATACATCAGGCACAAGGATGCTAATGCTTCGACATTCGCCACTGCTCCTTATAGAGACGTAGCAGATATGCGCGTCGAATCAATCTTGAAATACGAAGAAAGCCTGAGACTCAATGATAAAAAGATATACATAGATTTCTGGAAAAAAATACAGGCTCTCAAAAAAGAAACTGTCGACTTCATCAAAAAAGAAAAAAAGAAAGGTAAGGTTATCTGGGGATACGGGGCTTCGACGAAAGGCAACACCCTGCTCCAATGGTACGGTCTTGATAATACCCTCATAGACGGGATCGCGGAGCGATCCCCAGCTAAATTTGGCCTCAAAACAGCTGGTACCAACATCCCTATATACTCTGAAGAAGAGATGCGCAAAGCTAAGCCAGACTACCTTTTGGTCCTACCTTGGCACTTTATAAATGAATTCAAGGAAAGAGAAGAGAAATTCCTTGCTGGTGGTGGCAAGCTCATCGTCCCCTGCCCAAAGTTCGAGATCATCGGCAAAAACTAATTCTCCACACTTAGTTCCTCGAGGTTATTTTTGATCATCATCGACACCAGAGATTCAAATGATACTGACGGTTCCCAGCCAAGATCTTGTTTTATCTTACTGATATCCCCAACCATTTTAAATGTTTCTTTGGGTGCATAAAAATCTTTATTCACCTTCACTATCACTTTGCCACTGTCATCTACTCCGTATTCATCTATGCCCTCGCTTTTCCATGAGATGTTCAGACCAAGACACCTTGCACCCTCTTCTACGAACTCCCTCACTGTATGGAGCTTGCCTGTGGCCACTACATAGTCCTTGGGTTCTTTAGCTTGGAGCATCAGGTGTGCAGCTCGCACAAAATCCCCAGCGAAGCCCCAGTCCCTCTCCATATCCATGTTCCCTAATTCTAGTGGAGTGTCTATCAATCCAAGCTTAATCTTGGTCATAGTCTTAGCAATCTTGCCGGTCACAAACCGATCCTCTCTACGTGGTGACTCGTGGTTAAATAAAAATCCAGAGCACACAAAGACTCCACGCTTACGTAGTCCAACGACAAAATCGTTGTGTGCATCTATTTTTGTTTCTGCGTACACATTCCTTGGAACAAACTGTGTATCTTCGTTCTGTGGTGATACGGATGTATCAAACATCTGGGAACTCGATGCTTGGAAAAGCCTGACTTTGGGATTTACTTCGATTGCTTTATTAAAAATAAATCCAACTGCATCGTGGTTTATCTTCTTGGTTTCCTCTGGATTTTTGTTCGCCGTACCCAAATCTGATATAGCTGCGAAGTTGTAAATTTCATCAAACACAGTTTGTTCCAAAACCCTATCGACAAACATCTGGTCCTTTATATCTCCATAATGGATCGTAGTAAGGGACTCGATAGATTCTGCCAATTTACCCTGATGTTTCTCTCTGCTAATGCCATGAACCTCATACCCAAGACCGAGTAGGTATTCAGCCATATAAGAACCATCTTGGCCAAATATCCCTGTCACCAAGGCTATTTTCTTAGTGTCCTTCATAGGATTTCTCCTCTATTATCTCTGACTTGGCGAGGGCGTTTATCTGTTTCTTGATAGCGAACCGCTCATCGTTTTTGGTGTGTATCACTCTATAATGAACAAAATCATCTTCTGTACAAGTGCTTTTCCTCTCACACTCATGAATCTTATCTGACAAATCCCAAATCTCTTGGTTCACTGCCTTTAGCTTATTTAATGTTTCGAGGAGTTCATCAGTCTGAGGTATTGCTTGTGCAAATACTTTCATCAATAGATCCTTTTCTGTATCAACATTTTTCTTTTTTTGCATATCTTGAATATGCTCAGATTTTATCTGCAGAACAGTTATCTTGTCGGCTAGTTCGCCGGCTGATACCGGAGCGAGTAAAGTATTCTCCATGATAATCATCTAGTCGTCCTTATGTTCATTTGATCCAACGATAAGTTTAACATCTGCTTCAACCATCATCTTCACTAGGTCTTTGAAGGTGATTTGTGGTTTCCAGCCAAGTTTGGTTCGAGCTTTCTTTGAATCCCCAAGTAGATTATTCACTTCATTCAAACGATAATATTTCTTATCTAGTTTAACCACCACCCTACCCTTTTCGTCTTTGGCTACTTCCGAGAGGCCCTTGCCGCTCCATTTGACTGGCATGCCGAGGTATTTTGCGGTCTCGGTCACAAACTCGCGGACGGTATGACTCTCTCCAGTAGCTATGACGAAGTCTTCTGGTGTCTTTCGTTGGAGCATCATCCACATCGCTCGGACATAGTCACCGGCAAAACCCCAATCTCTCTTAGCATCGAGGTTACCCATGGTTACCATATCTTGCAACCCGAATTTTACTTTGACCAATGAGTGGCTAACTTTCCTGGTCACAAAGTGCTTACCGCGTCGAGGAGACTCGTGGTTAAACAAAACTCCAGAGCAGATGAAGAACCCTTTTTTTCTAAACGGCACCACAACCTTCTCATGGGCGAGGAGTTTGGATTCACCATATGGACTGACTGGAGCGAACTTGCTCTTCTCACTTTGTGGCGGTTTGGTGTTACCGTACATCTCACTTGTAGAAGCTTGATAGATTTTTACTTTTGGATTCTGCTTGAAGGCTTCTGTGGCTAGGCGCTCGAGTCCGCGATAATTGATATCCATAGTCTCATCTGGACAAGTGAAAGAGATGCCGACATGGGACTGGGCCGCGAGGTTATATATCTCATCTGGTTTAGATATCTTTAGGGCATTCTTGATCGTCTCCTCGTCCCTCATATTGCCGTAGATGAGCTTTATTTGACCATTGCCATAGAGATCCTCAATACGAGTAAATGGGTCGGTAGAAACACGACGAAGCAGGCCATATACCCTGTAGCCCTTTTGAACCAGAAATTCTGCTAAATAAGACCCATCCTGACCAGTAATACCGGTAATTAGAGCTGTTTTTGTCGCCATATTTTTATAAGTTTTTTGCCCCAATAGTATAGATTAAATCATCGATTTCTTCTAGGACTGATTTAGACGTCACTTCCTCTATCTGTCTACGAGCGTTTTTCTCATCAAAATCTTCAGGGTGGCCGGACATCTCTGCCTTACCGCGGTTTGGTGCGGAGACTATTCTATTCTTCTCTCCTTTCGGTGGATGCTCGTTTTCATCGGTTGGACCGACAACTACTAGCGTAGGGACACCGAATGCCTCAGCCATATACACAGGACCACTGTCGTTGGCCAAGAGTAAGAATCCGTAAGATATAAAAGCTTTCATCTCATCCAGACTTGAATCTACATAGACTAGGGATTTTGTAGATTTAACAGATTCTATAAACAAATCTGTCTCTGCCCTGTCCCCGGGTCCACCAATCACAGCGATCTTTACGCCGTATTTATTGACCAGATGATCTGCTACTTCTGCGAATCTCTCTGCGGGCCATTGTTTTATCTTTGTCCCCGCACCAGGAGAAAAGATGGCAATTCTATCCTGACCAATATTCACCCCATTTTTATCAAAGAAATCTAAGACACACTTCTTGCCCACTTCGGTAAAATAAAGATACTTCTGTGTGTCCGTAGAATAAATACCGATTGGTTCAAGTAAACGTAAATATTCTTGAGCCACATACTTCCCTATAAAATATGGAATTTGAATACAAAGAGGTAAGAGAGCTTTGTATCCGGACGCATGCGCATCAGCATTTTCTACACTGAACATAGAAATAGATTTAACCCCACCCAAATACATCGAAGCCAAATCGACACTACTCGAAGCAAAAGAGACACCATAATCCGCTCTCACATTTCGTATTAATGATACCAGCGACCTAACCCTGTCCGGGCATATGATGTACTCATCTATGTCAGGATTCGCCTCCAAGATAATTTTATTCTTGCCCACACCAATGACTGTGAGGTGACAGTTTGGATACTCTTTCTTCAGCGCACGAAAAACAGGAGTAGCAAAAATCATATCCCCAATATTTTTAGTGAGGTAAAGCGCCACAACCCTCTTGGGTGGTGTTTTGAGTTTCTTATTCGCTCCGCCTCTTACCAATAAATAGAGGTAACACAGCACAGTGAGGACAATATTCTTACCTCGAGTATAGGTGATCATAGGGACTCAATTGTATCAATAAACTCATCTGCCATCTTGGTCCAGGAAAATCTCTTGGTGTTTTCATAACCTTTTTTTATCAAACCCTCTCTTACACTTAGATCTGTCATTTTACTAATCGCTTGGCCAATTTCTTCATATGAATATGGATTGACGAGCAGAGCCCCGTCCCCCGCCACCTCTACAAGAGAACTAATATTCGAAGTGATCACCGGCAAACCACAATCCATAGCCTCGGCGACGGGCAAACCGAATCCTTCAAGAATAGATGGATAAATCAAGGCCACTGCATTCTGATAAAGAAATTTAAGTTCCCCATCACTAATATGTCCAAGGAAAATAACTTTGCTTTTTAACTCTTCGTTCACTTTCATATAATCGACCAAAGTATTGTAGTAAGGATTAGCTTTGGAGTATTTTCCTGCAATGATCAGGTTATATTTACCATCACTTTGTCCCTTCAAAAAATGTTCGAAGCCCTTGATGATATTCAAAACATTCTTTCTTTCCTTCAACGTCCCAACAAACAAAAAGAAAGGGTTCGGCAATATGTCTGTTTTTTCTTCTTTTACCTTAGACAGTGAGTTAAAACCAGGATAGATCACCTTGATCTTTTTTTCTGATGATGGGAAAAACTTGATCAAATCCCTCTTGGTTTCCTCAGAAATACAGATTACTTTTGTGGACGAAGCGATTGCTTTATGTGTATGAATGTCGAGTAACCAGTTACCACCACTATATTTATAGGCAAAGTCATAAATTATAGTGACACTTTTCTTTGGCCAAAACAGCAGAGACCCAATGGGTCCAGTGAATATGTATACATCCGATTTTGGAGCAAAGAGTAGTCCTACATCTTTCCATAATTTACCCCAGCCCACTTTTATGATTTTCGCATTACCCAGCCCGTGGACCACTGATTCGAGTGACCCAGCGTTTGATTTGACATAAATGAGGTATTCGTTTTTCTTATCCGAAGAGATGAGGTTTGAAACGAGCTCGAAGAGATACCTCTCTAAACCTGCAGGTGTCTTGGATATCTCTGTGGCGACAATCCCGATTTTCATATTATTTGCTTACTTTAGCACACCCATTACCTCGTTACTGAGTAGACAACCATGTCGCCGATAATCTCCTGTTTCTTTATAGACTTTGACCTATCGAGCATGCCTTTAGCATATGCATAGTGTGGGTATTCTTTGCTTAAGATTACATAATCCAAATTGTAGGTTTGTATGGCCGTTATGGGTGGCTGACTCTTGTATTCTTTGAATCTCTTGAACAGATCATTTATTAAATCTGGGCTAATCTGGGTTTCGGGCACATACTCATCACCAGTTAAGCTGGCTGATATTTTGCGCCGATTCTCTTTGGAATAATACGAATCTATATACCTATTCATCCAAAAATCCCTTTGGTGTTGGGTAATATATGTCGCATCAATTTGAGGATTAAAAAGATTTTGCAGCAACCATCTATTTTCTGTTTCTGAATCAGGCATGACGGATAAGGTGGCGTAGAGGTTATAGTACACATTGTTATGTGTATAGACGGGCAGAAGAAAATCAAAATCTCCACCGAGCGTAAGGACCACTGAGTCTTTGGGTGTATTTTGATTCAGCCAGTCAAATACTTCTTTTTTTTCTTGAAGATCGGATGATATCTTTTGATGGAAAGTGCTGTTGCACAAACCCTCAAACTCACCGAGTTGTACAAAAAATAATACGATCAACAATACTACCCCGGCGCTGAATATGCGCCTATCAAACATTTTGTCGATCAATGTTTTGTGAATGATAGCCAAAACAAACAATATGAAAAGTATTGTAACCAACAGATAGTGACTGGAGAATTGTATAACCTGGCCGGTAATAATATTTTGCCAATTCAGGATAAAAATACTGGCTACAAAACACAAGGATAGCCACCAATCTTTTTGGCTCAGAATCTTCCGAGCAAACAGGAGGATTATTAAGGTCAATAAACCCAAAACAATGCTTGTATAGCTCCCCGGGAAATGAGAATTGAATAATCCAAATCGAGCCATCGCATCTGTGTAGCCAGAAAAGTCAGATGATCTGAGCGTGAACACTCCGTATAAAAACCCGAGTGGGAGAAATGTGGGTAAAAACCACAATGCCTTTTTTGATAAAGATGTAAGTCCATACAGCACCAAAAGAGTCGTCCAATAATACGGAGAGATAAATAAGGAGAGTCCCACGACTAATCCAAAAAATAGATGTAGGTTTCGTTTCCTGCTACCAACCCCATCCTGTCCAAAATAAATATCATAGATAAGCAATAGGCCGGCAAACAAAAAGAATATCGTTACTTGTGGACTCACCGGTCGGCCAAAAGTACTCACGAACAATAAAAAGAAAATACTAGTATAAACAAGGGATAGAGTTTTCTTCTTAGTTATCCTCTTAAAAATGATGAACAAAAACAGAAAACCAAAAAATACAAAGAACACGTCACCGATGATTGTTACTACTGGGACAGACAGGCCTGTTATCCAGACTAAGATAGCGACAATCCATTCGGCCACTGGTGGCTGTAGGAAAGGATCTGCTTGGTGCTCTTTAATATACGGATTCCCGATGGACCAGTTACCTCTTAATACTTCTGCTATCCTGGCTTGATAATAAACCTCATCGTCGCTAAAAGATTGATAAACACCCTGAAAGGCAGGTCCGGTTTTTTGTAAAAATATTAGGTGTGGAGAAACCACCAAAAGAGAAACAAGTAAGGCAATAATCAGTACAAGTTTATTATTTTTTATCTTTTGCATATGGACATCAAGGATGAGCCTCGAATTCTTTTGGAAAAAATAATTGAATCCAAAACCATGAAATAAGCCAAAATCTTGTGTACAAATACAGATATACCTCTTGGAGCTGTGATCGTGGTGTTCCTTTCACCGGATGTATTCAACAAAACTCTGGCCGGCCAATACAGAAGGTGGAACAGATATTCTGTATCTACCACACTCCATCCTCCAGACCTCAAGGTGGTCTCTAAACCAGATAAGTCGTATCTGCGGAAATGTCCATTGAAAACATCGTAGTTCGACCATAGCTCTTGCCGTGCTGGTACAGTGACTATCAGGTGCTGGGCATTAGGAAAATGCTCCCTGATCAAAGCGAGAAAGGACACGGGGTCGCTTATATGCTCTATGACATCAAACAACATGACTACTTCTATAGAAGCCTTGAAATCTCCCGTGAGTGACACAAAATCAAACCCACATTGAACATAAGGCGCGACATTGTTTACCGGACTAATTTTGGCCAAATCGACACCGTAACAATCAAATCCTCTCTGCCTCAAATAATCCACCACGATTCCCCGTCCACAACCAACTTCCAAAATTTTCTTATCTCTCAGATTATTTTCCTCTAGTTCTCTTTTTATGATCTGGTTTCTTCCATTGGTCCAATAGTGATTCTCTATCCCCTCAGGATATATAGACATGAACTGTTCTTCACTAAATTCAGTTTTAGACATGAATCGTGGCTACAGCTGTTTTTCAATAAGATATCGTGGTCTACGTTTTACTTCTTGATAGATTTTGCCCAAATACTCACCAATGATCCCTAAGGCGAGTAACTGTATTCCACCCAAGGCATATATAGGGAGAACGGTAGATGCCCAACCATGCACTACTTGTAGAAAATAGGCAGAGAAGACAACGTAGGCACCCAACACCACGCTCGCACCAAAAACCACAAAACCCATGACTGTGACTAGGCGGAGTGGCTTTATGGAAAACGAAGTCACCCCCTCCCAAGCGAAGCCTAGCATCTTTATAAATGGATACTTTGAATGCCCCGCCTTACGCGCATCACGATTATAATAGACCTCTGCGCTCCTGAAGCCCATCCCAGGAAAAATACCCCGCAAGAAAAGATTCTCCTCTTTGTATTCTCTGAGCGCTTCGAGCACTCTCTTGCTGGTCAACCTAAAATCAGCGTGGTTATAAACTATATTAACCCCCAAGAGACTCATCATTTTATAGAAAACAAGGGCGGAATTTTTCTTAAACCAAGAATCATGATCCCTTTTATTCCTGACTCCGTAGACGATCTCATTCCCTTCTCTGTATTTCTCTATCATCTCCCCTATAGCTTTTACATCATCTTGTAAATCTGCATCAATGGAGATCAGCACGTCTGCATGCTCACCAAAGGTGGTGATGCCAGATAGGAGAGCGTTTTGATGGCCGTAATTCCTGGCCAATTTTATGGCTCTAATATTTTTAGATTTTTTCTGTAAACCTTCAATTGCACTCCAGGTTTTATCAGAACTACCATCATCTACAAAACCCATAAAACTTTTAAAAGAAATCTTGCCTTGCTTCGAAAGCGTTTCAAGAATATCAGATAGTGTTGTGCTGGTATCGAGGATTACCTCCTCTTCGTTGTAACAAGGGACGACTATACCAAGTATGGGGATGGTGGATTTTTCCATAAGACTAAGTGTTATTGGCTCGAAAAATGAATTTTTGGTTTATTAGATAATTGACAGTAGACAATACGAAAGTGATACAGGCCTGAGACAATATGTGGCCGACGTAGAGATAACCAACTAAAATGTACATAAACAGTGTGTTCAAAGACAGGTATCCAAGGGAGACTATAGCATAGGAAAAGAACTGTTTTCTGGTACTGCCCAGGGACGGGTTCTGGAACACCCAAAGCTTCTGTAGGGTGAAATTCAAAAGCACAGATAATACATAAGCCACCACAGAGGAAGCCAGATACCAAAAACCAAATATGTCAGTCAGAAGATAGAGTAGAGACAGGTTGAAAACCACAACCAAAACTCCCACTAGGATAAACCTGGCCACCTCTAATACTCTTGGATTTTTGATAAACATATTTAAATGCTATTTATCTACTTCAAGCTCCCAAATGAGTATCCTCATGGGGAAAAGCAGAGACAGATACTGGTCATAAAATCTCCGATGATTCTGTATAAATTTTTTAAACATGAAGACAAGTGGGTTTTTTGATTCATGTGGCCAACCATACCAAAAACCAATCTTCCTAAATGTTTTTTCGGTGTAGGTGTATTCGGATAATTGACCGGAGTTTTTTATAAAATAATCGAAAGATTTGGAAGTAAAAAAATGTTTGTGAGTTATGTCAGTAAAACTGTCTACTGATCTAAAATAGGGCACGGTGATGATCACTCGACCACCCGGCTTCAAAACTCTCCAAACTTCATCAGTGAAAGAGACGATATCAGACAAATGCTCTACAACACTGTGGGCAAAGACAAGGTCAACACTACTATCCTCTACTGGCCATGGGGTCTCATCCAAATTATGAACCAAATCAACGCCTGGTAGCTTGAGGATATCCATCCCTAATGCTCCTCGGAGCTTGCTACTTCCACAGCCAATGTGCAGGACCTTTTTATTTGAGAAAATGTTCTCTTTGGTTATACCTGATCTGGTATAAATCTTGGGGGCAAATGGATTAATCATGTTTTAAAGAATTTTTCATAAAATCTATAATCCTCTGCCCCCTTTTCACCCATGTATGGTCCTGCACATCTAAAAAAGCTTTATTCGCAATCTGCTGTGCCATCTTGTCATCACTAAAAACTTTTTGTATTTTTTCTGCTAAATCTTTAGCATCATCTGGTTTAAAAAACACAGCATTTTCTTCATTCAATATTTCTCTTAAAGAAGGTAGGTCCGAGGCAACGATTGGTAGTTTTCCAGCCATATAACTAAAAAGTTTTATTGGGGATGTATAAAAAACAGAATTATCTTCTTTGGCACTATTTGGTATAACTAAAATATCTGAAGCTTTCTGGTAAAAAGGTGTTTCTTGTCTAGGCCTATTACCAAGTATCAAGACATTTTCTTCTTTTCCAAACCTCTCTTTGAAAGAGACCACGTCCTCCTCTGTCCCTCCGATAAAAACACAAATAATATTGTCTTTTCTGAGTAACGGGGCTGCTTGTGCCAGGGTGTGCGCACCTTTTCTATCATATAAATGGCCTTTATATAAGACGATCTTTTTATCTGTAGGGAGGCCCAACTTCTGCTGTGCCTCTATCTTAGTGATGCTTATATCAAACTTCTCCACATCAGCGGCGTCTGACTCCACAATTAATTTCTCTCTAGGTAAACCAAAATCTTTGATTAGCTCTTCGCCATAGTATTTAGTGACGGTAACAACACCCGAAGCTCTGTCTATAACTTTTTTGTATCTTTCCATATTGTCTGCCTTAGAATGTGTCTCCCAGAAAAAAATCTTCTTAGGGAATAGATATACGAGAGCTAAGGCAACCTCTCCTCGGGTGTAAAGAACTGTGTCTTTTCCTTTTTTAAAAAGTAAAAAGAAAAACAATGAGATGAAAAAAGTTAGAGTTGTCAAAAGGAAAGCTAGGTAGGAAGAACCAAAATCAATAACCGGTAACCTTACTATATGAAAACGTGTTTTTATTTGATAGAAACCAAAAGGATCCTCTTTTATCGAGTTTTTTCTATTAGGTATGACTAGGGTTAAATCTGCACCTGACTGAACAAAGGCCGAACACATCTCCATTATTTGTATCCCGTGTGCCTTCTCCGTCGGAAGGCGAATGTTGGCTATATATATGAGCTTCATTTGTTTAGAGAAAACTCGCCTAAGATGCCTTGCATGATACCATCGATGCGTTCCCTGGAGAAGAGACTGGCGCATAGATTCGAAGACTCTTTGGACAAACTCTCTCGAACTACTTTTGACCTCACATAAAGAAGCATATTCACGTACTCGTCTTTGTTCTCTGCAAGCAGAACAGATTGTTTGTGTTTGAATGGATATCCGACTACATTATCCGGCGATGTGATGAGTGGTATGTTTCTCGCCAGTGGTTCGAATACCTTGCCCTGCATGCCTACCCGCTTCGCAGATGGACTGATCATACAGTCTATCGAATCAAAATATTCATTCATTTTTTCTTTGGGCACATAACCATCGTAGATTATATTTTTGCCATCTATAAACACCTCATACTCTGAGGGGAATTTAGAGCCGGTGACATGGAAGGCAAACTCATCTGGAGCAGATTTAAAAACAGCCGGAGCGATCTCTTTAACTATAAAATCAAGAGCGACTTTATTATGCCCAACAGAATAAGATGAGCCCATGAACAAAATATGGAGCGGGCTTAGATCTCTTGTGGTGTGTGGACGAATCAGGTCAGGAAGGGCCTGCAGGGGCAGGGTGACAGCTTTTTTGGCCCCTAACTTCTTATACTTTCTCTCTTCGTTTGGATTCAGAGCGATCATTAGATCAGACGACCTGGCAGCGAAACACTCGGTCATGAATTTGGGTACATATAAAAGAATGTTAAGAGCAGAAACCCCTTCTTCTTCTATAAAATGTCTTGGTTCATAATTGAGAGATCTGGTGACTACTGGTATCCCCATCTTTTTGACCAATGAATGGAGTGGCCAAAGATAGGTAAAATCAAACCAAACCAAATCTGGTTTCCAAACGTCCAGCTCTCTTTGCAAAATATCTTGTGTCTCTTTGTCAAAATATTCGAAGGCAGCCCCATCCCAATACAGTGGATTGAACAACCTCTTGAAAAGGGATAGTGGTGAACGTGTTTTAGTATATTTATAAGAAACTGGGATTATGGGGATACCGAGCTCCTTCTCTGCTATCTCTATGTGGGGTAAGTCACTGTTCACGGTCTTGGTTATTACTCGAACATCAAAACCATATTTGATAAACCAACGTATACCAGATAATCTCTCGAGCTCGTCTGCTCCCCTAGCCTGGAAGGGTGATCTGGGAGTGACTATGAGTACTTTCTTTTTCATAATTTTATTTTATAAGCCCTGGCCCATATCTGGAAGGTTAGGATTGCCCAAAGGATAGTGAGGTTATACTGCTTCTTTTCTACATGGTCACCGAGCATCTTTTCTACTGCTCCCCAATCAAACAGATCGTTAGTCCCCTCATGATAATCCTTACGCAAAACGTTTTTCACAAGATCGAGTATTTCTTTCCTTCTCAACCACTTAGCCCCAGGAGAAAACCATCCTCTCTTTGGCTCTCTAAAAAGAATTTCTGGCAGATCTTTTCTGAAAGCATCTTTTAGAACTTTTTTCATATTGAAAGCATCAACTTTGTAGTCCCTAGGTAAACTAAGAGCCAGATCTACTACTTCTCTGTCGAGTAATGGTACGCGCTCCTCGAGCGAATTCCTCATACTCATCTTATCCCCCAAAGTTAATGCTTGGTCTGGGAGCCAAGAAGATATATCAGCAAGCATCAGATCATCGGTACCATCGAGCGCCGCGCCTGTATATTTTCTAAAATGATTCTTGACCTCATCTACCCCACTAAAATACTTTGTATTAATTATTTTCTTTAAATTTTTATCTTTCTCGAATTCAAAGAGGACCAGGCGGTCAAGGCCTTGGTGTGTCTGGAGTTTTTTTATCTTATCCGAGAATTTGCTTACTAAACCAATACCCGGCAACTTTTGGGAAAGGTCAGAGATCACAGACAGTCTGTATCTGTCGTAGCCACCAAACAACTCGTCTCCTCCGTTACCAGACAAAACAACAGAAACCTTTCTCTTCGCAAAATGAGAGAGGTGGATCATCGGTATGGCGGTTGGATTGGAAATCGGGTCATCAATGGAAGAGATCGTCTCCTCTAGGGTGTGGGCGACGTCACTTGCTGTGATAAGTAGAGGGTGGTGTTCTGCTCCAAAATATTTTGCTGTCTCCCCCGCCAAATCGAAATCCCTATTGAACTTATCTTTTTCTTCATCCTCATCCAAATCAAAACCGATAGAAAAAGTCTTTACATTCTTCTTGGCCTTGGATACAGCTGATAACACAGCACTAGAATCTATCCCCCCGGATAGGTATATACCGACTGGAACGTCTGCCACCAACTGCCTAACCACAGCAGAGGATACGGTGTCGTGCACTGCTTGTTTTGCTTCATCATACAACCAAGCCTTGCCCACATTCTTAGGCGACCAGTACTTCTTTATCTCTAGATTTTTATCTTTTAGATACAAATAGCTACCGGGGGGTAATTTATTTATTCCTTCTATCATGGTGTCAGGCTCTGGTACATACAAAATCCTAAGATATTCGTTAAATGCTTTGAGGTTTAATTTTCGTTTTATGTCGTGCTCAAGTATGGCTTTCAATTCTGAAGCAAAAATAAACTTTGAATTGTCCCAAGAATAGTAGAATGGCTTCACTCCCATATGGTCTCTGGCGCAAAAAAGGCTTTGGTTCCTCCTGTCCCAAATAGCTAGAGCGAAAATTCCGTTAAGGCGCGAGACGACGTCCTTGCCCCATTTCTTATATCCAGCCAGGATAACTTCTGTATCTGATTTCGTTTTGAACTCATAATCTGATTTAAGTTCATTTTTGATTTCTGCGAAATTATAAATCTCTCCGTTATAGACGATGATCAGGTCCCTGTCGACATCCTGCATGGGCTGGTTCGCTGAAGTGGATAGGTCTATGACAGATAAGCGTCTATGGGAGAGAGAGATCCCTATGTCAGTAAAAACGCCCGAGGCATCAGGGCCCCGGTGGAATATAGAAGAACTCATTTTTATGGCCAGATCTTTATCTTGCCAATTAAATCCAGAGATACCGCACATGGCTACATAGTAGCCTTTCGAGAGGCTTTTTCAAGTAAGGAGATAACTGTATGAGCAACATTTTTGACATTGTGCTTTTGGCTCACTAGGTTAACCGAATTGGTTACATACTTTTCCTTATGTTCATCAGTCCAGCCCAAAACCCTCTCCACGCAAGATGACAGCATCAGAGCATCGTCCTCTTTAAAATACAGATCTGAAACAAAATCCTTTAGGTCATCTTTGTATACAGTTGTTGGCAAAATAGCTGGTACTCCGACTGCCATTGCCTCGAGTTCTGTTTTGCCAAAACCACCACCACCCTGGAGTCGAACAAATATCTGATGGTTCGCATATATCTTTGGAGCGTCCTTATTGGCAATGCCTCCCTTCCAAAAAACATTCTGTTCGACCTTTTTTTCTACAACTAATTTTTTTAAACTCATAAGATACTCATCATCCTCCAACCTTGCTGGTTTACCATAAATATCCACAATTAAATTTTTTATATTTTTCTCATGAACAAGTATGCGAGTAGCTTCGATTAAAATCTCTATTCTTTTTACTTTCGAAATTCTAGAAAAAGACAAGAGACTTAGGGGTTTTGTGACCACATCAACCTGCGGTGAAAATAAATCTGTATTAATACCGTGTCCAGTAGAAATAACCTTATCCGAATCATATTCAAAACTTTCTTTGGATGGTGTCAGAATAAAATCCACATGATCGATCGCCCATTTGGCCGCATTGCTCACTTTGATGTGTGCGTACCACATCACCACTGGTTTTTTTAGAAAGAAATTCACGGGATGAATAGCTCGAACATACTCTGGTGCCATGTGGACAAAAACTCCATCTGCCTTTATTAGAGAACCGAGAGAGTAAATAAAAAACTTTATGGCACGAATAAATTTGGAATTACTTTTCTCTTTGCCCAGAGACCTGACGCGAACATTTGCTGGCAGATCAAATTTACCCTTCGCAAGACAAATGACATCCACAAAATCTGCTTCAGCTGAAAGCGCCTTAACCCATCCTGAAAAGAATCCAAGGATGTCGTCTTCTTCATCTATCTTTTGAGTGATGACGAGTATCCTCATGATGGTATTTTCAGAGAAGTGCTGACCCAGGTAGATATAAGGCGCCTTAAGTACTCCTCTTTTGAAAAAACATTTGCCTCTATAAACTGGTTCGTATTAGAAGCAAAAGCCTTCCTTTTTTCTATATCAGCTACCAGGTCATAAACAGCCTTAAACATGTATTCTGGGTCATTTTGAGGGCAAATATAAGCATTCAGGCCGTTAGACAGCTCTGTGGCTATACCCACTGGAGTAGTGACTATGGGTAGGCCAGATATGGCCGCTTCCACGAGGGATAGTCCGTAGCCCTCGAATTCTGAAGTCTGGATAAAGATATCTGCCGTTTTATAATATGAAGTCAGATCCTCTTGCCAGCCAACAAATATAACCGACGAAACAAGTCCTAGTTTTTTGACCAAAGATTTGAGCTTTGCCTCTTCTGGACCAGAACCCACAATAACCAAACCAGTATCTCCAGCAAATTCTTTGACCCGCCTTAGGACCTCTATGGATGCGGTGATGTTTTTTTCTGGTGATAATCTGGACACAGAAAGTAGTACAGTCTTGAAACCATACTCCCCGTGTAAATCCAATTTAACTTTGCCGGCAAGAATTCGGTCCTTGTCTACATAAATAGGCAAAACATTCACAACACCACTACTTTGATATTCCCTGACTACCTCATCTCCGATTTGTCTGCTGACTACCCTGATTGATTCAGCGCTTTTTATTACCTTACGAGCAACTCTCTTCCTTATAGAGTTCAGAAAGCCACTGAAATACGGAGAAAAAAGATTAGTATGAATCTGCACTTCTAAAGGAATGCGCCATTTGTTTTTTATTTTCAATCCTGCGATCCCACATTCAAACGGATCCTGTGTAGTGATCAACGACTTGCCGCGTACAAACTTTTTGTCAAAAATTATTTTTTTTCCTATCCTCTCAGCATCATGCGATCTGAACCATTTGATAAACGAGTTTGTTGGATAAACCCAAATATTTTTTGAAAGCTCGGTATTCTTTAGATTATGAGAAGAATCAGACAGCAAGACTATGTGGAGTTCGGATACGAGTTCGCCGTATTCCTTCATCCGCTCTGAAACTGCACTACCGGGGGCAAGAATATTCCTGTCCGTGGAAATCATTAAAACCTTGATTTCTGATCGATCCATTGAGTCATTATAGCTTTATAACGAAGCTTAATAAATGCTATAATCGCCACCATGAAGATAGTCATAGCTACTCCGATCTACCCACCAGAGATAGGTGGGCCAGCCACTTATACCAAGGAACTCTGCGAAAGATTACACAGTGAACACAGTATTACTGTAGTCGCCTACACAGATGTACAAGAAGCTTTTAGTGGGACAAAGCTGGTCGCAGTAAGTAAGAATAGGCCACTACCAATTAGATTAATAAAATATTTTATCGCTGTTTGGAAGGTGAGCGAGGGTGCAGATTTGATATATGTACAAAATGCCATGGCAGCTGGGTTGCCCGTGGCGTTGGTTTCTATCTTTAGAAAGATACCTTTTGTATTAAAATTTGTCGGAGACGAGGCGTGGGAGAGAGCTACCCAACATAAATTAACTGAAAAACGATTAGAGGAATTCTTATCATCACCTGAAGGTGGGCTAAAAATCAAACTAATGATGATGGTTCAGGGTTTTGTCCTAAGACGAGCAAAGAAAGTAACTACCCCATCTGTTTATCTCCTAGAGGAGTTGAAAAAAACTTATGGTGTATCCGAAATTCAGGCTGTAGTTAATTACAATGCGGCAGAAGATACAGAGGTTCTGCCCTTCGACGCACACAAAATCCCTCACCAGATAGCCACAACTGCAAGGCTAGTAGCTTGGAAAGGGATAGACGGTATGATGAGAGCCTTAAAAATAGTTCTAAGAAATTTCCCTGACGCCACACTTGTAGTAGCTGGTGATGGTCCAGAAATGAAAAATCTAGAGGCTCTTCGTACAGAGCTTGGTTTAGAAAATTCAGTAACCTTGCTTGGTAAGATATCCAGAGCAGAAACATGGCAACTAAGAAAGAGATCTGAGGTATACGTATTAAATTCTACGTACGAAGGACTGCCACATACAGTACTCACAAGCTTTGCTGCAGAAATACCCACTGTGGCTACAAATATCCCTGGTACAAACGAAGCTGTCTACCATGAAAAAACAGGTCTATTAGTAGAACCGGGGGATGCAGAAGCTCTGGCTACAGCTATTGAAAGATATTTTAATAACCCTGAGTTCGGACAGAAAATGGCCAAGCAGGGGTTAACACTACTAAAGGAGAAATTTTCTTGGGAAGCACATATAAAAAACCTAAACGATATTTTTAAGTCTATTGTCTCTAAGCCAAGTAATTAGTTTCTCAATACCCTCTTCTATTGGAGTTGTGGGCTCCCAGTCCAAAAGTTTTTTGGCTTTAGTTATGTCGGCATAAGTAGTCTCAACACTTGCTTTATTGCTCGGACGACTCTTAACCTTGGCCTGTAGGCCAGTTACCACCTCAAACACAGTCACTAATTCTTTCAAAGACACAGGTCTGTGGTTACCTAAATTTATGACTTCAAAGCCAAGGGGCTTTTCCATGGCTTTAATCGTGCCATCGGCAATATCACCTACATACGTATAATCCCTACTACGAGAACCGTCACCAGAAACCTCTATCTCCCCACCATCCAAAATTAGATTACCCCAAATATATGGCACTAGGTCCGGACGATTGTTTTCTCCATAAGCATTGAAATATCTTAGACACGTTATGTTCATTTTAAAATTATGATGGTATGTGAAAGCCAATATCTCATCTGCGCGCTTTGACATACCATAAGGAGAAAGGGCACGATCAGCTGGGTCGTTTTCGTTCAGTGGCATATTCGTACTATTTCCGTAAACCGAAGATGACGAAGCGATGACTATATTCGCTACACCGTGTTCTTTGGATAACTCCAAGATATTTAGAGTGCCACCAATATTTACATCAATGTAGCTACGGGGCTCTTCAACTGCTTTTCTTGTATTTGCCCGAGCTGCAAGATGTACAACAAACTGTGGATTCTCTTTTTTAAAAACATCCCCTAATTCTCCGAAGTTACAAATATCTGTTCGATATAGAATGAAGTTTGTGTTGCCACTGAGTCTTTTTACATTATCTTCTTTAAGTGCTGGATCATAAAGATCGTCAGTAAAATTATCTACACAAACAACTCTATAGTCCTTAGAGAGAAGTTCACGAGAAACCACAGAACCGATAAACCCTGCTCCACCTGTGACTAAGACTGTTTTCATATAATTGCAGAAAAGATAAGGCTACTATAGGATGAAACGGCAATGAAATCAAACATGAATCTAGAGAAAATAGCCTCAATCATTGCTCCACTGGGCTTTGAATTAGACGAAGAACAACCTCACATGAAGGGCGAGCGATTCCTCATGATGAAAAACAAATATGTGCTCTCGGCCACTACAGATAAAGGTAATAAGGTGATCTTAAAAATTGCTCACCACGAAGATGGTAAGAAAGAAATAATGGATGAAAAACTCAATAGAGATGTGCTGACATCTGTAGTTTTTTCAAATGACCGCTTGATGGTGCCAGAAGAAATTTATTTCGGTATTAAGGATGGGCATCTTGTCTGGGCCACAGCCTTCATCCCTCAAGAAAAAGTGTTTGTCGCCCATTCAATTGAAGATCAATTTTTCAAGATATTGAGGGTTTTTGAAGAACAAGAAGCATTCCATGCCACAACCTTTGAACACCTCAAGTCTATCAGCAAAGTCTTTCCTGTATTTCATGCCAAAGAATACTTCGAGGAGTTTAAGAAATTTGCAAACTCTGTATCTAAAAACATTAAGGATAGAAACTTGGATGACTTGATGTCCGATGCCTATGAACTGTTGGTTTCAAATAAAAAAAATATAGATGAGTTCTCAAACTATTTGACCCATACTGATTTTGTCCCTCATAATTTTCGCATTAGAGGTAATGCGATATTCATGCTCGACTTATCCTCTGTCCATTTTGGGAACAAATACGAAGGATGGGCCAGATTTATGAATTATATGGTCATACATAACCCACACTTAAACAAACTCTTGTCTGAATATGTGTTGAAAAATAGAGGGGTGAAAGAGCAACTTTCTCTGCGTTTAATGCGTATATATAAAATAGGTTTTCTGCTTCAATTTTATGGAGCCTCTCTGTCCAAAACCGAAGGCGATCTGCAAAAACTTACTATGGAGAGGATTAGCTTCTGGCAAACAATACTTGAACACCTGGTAAATAATGAGGAGGTGCCTGAATCTTTTGTAGAATCATACAAAGATATCAGGGATAATCTACGCTCCAAGGATGAGAAGGATCGCCAAAAAGAATTTGCTATCGCTTAAGTTAAAATCTCAGAGACAACGGAGCTTATTTCAGGACTCTCATCGATTGAACTTTCTGCATTATTATGATCAACATATGCAGTAGCAGCAATTTCGCCTACATAATCACGATCGACAATGTCACCATCCTGAGCGCTTTGATATTCAGCAATCTCTAAATATTTATTAAAAATTGCTTCAGCATGCTCTGCTAAAATTGGCTGACCATCCACAATACCCCTAAATGCAAACACAACATCACTCATGTGGTCATCATTAATATTGTGCTTAATTATTCGTATTTCGTGACCGTCAATTGAACCCTGAATTAAATCGCCAAAGATAGTGTCCCCACCATTACCTTGTCCGAATCTTAATTTACAGTTTTTTGGATTTAATTCATTTCTTCTATTTTCAGGATCATAATATTTTTCTCTAAGATATGACATTAACATCATCCCTCGTTCTTTGTCAGTTGGGATTTGATCATGATCATTTTTTTGCAAGCCCATCATCTCTTTTGCTTTACCTGTCTCCATCTTTTCGTGGAACCATGATTCGAATGACATAATTTCAGAATTAATCAGTTTAATAAATCTGTCTAAATAATACACGATAATCTACCCCTCCCGCAATAATCTATATCAAGATGGGTTTAAGGGCATTTAGGATTTCCTCTGAGTTGACTGCAATTATCTGCTGCTTTTCCTTAGACAGACCACTTATTGGTACACCCCCCTTGCCCAAGATCAGCCCTCCAGCCTCGTACAAGAGCCCCACAGCCGCGGCGATGTCTATGGTGGTAAGGGTGCCGTAAATATTGGCCTCTACCCTGCCTGAAGCCACATAACACATATCAAGCCCCGAGCTCCCCAGATTGGCGCACTTAACCCCATTTTGGAGGAGGAATTTGTATGAGTCTGCTCCCCAATTCCAAAGATCTTTATTTCTACCCGCACGGAGTAGCATGTAGGACTCACCAAGACTTTTAATGTTTGATATCTTTATTGGTCGACCGTTCAGAAAAGATCCCTTGCCCTTTTGAAAACTGTAGAGTTCATCAGTGGCTGGATTATAAAGTGCACCAACTACAGGAACTCCTTTCTCAACATAAGCAACTACAACAGCGTAGTGTGGAATGTGTCGAGAGAAATTGCTCGTACCATCTATCGGGTCAAGAGACCAAAATGATCCTGAAGAAATATCTTCATCAGTAGCCTCTTCTGAATATATCGCTTCGCCCGCGAATCCCTCTCGTATTCTAGTACTCAAAAATTCACTAATCTCCAAGTCAGCTTTGGTGACGATGTCTAATGGATTACCATCCTTAAAAGATTTCTCAATATCTGTATGAACATACTCTTGGAGTTTCCATCCAGCTTCCTTGACTAATCCTAATATGAAGTCGTATCTATTTTTCATAAAATCAATATAGCACAAACAAATTGGGCCCAGTACCGAAGTACTGGGCCCTTACTACAATCTCACAGCTTCACTTGATCACCAGAAGATGTTGTCGGCGATCTCTGTCCCGCCGCTCGTGATACCCTTCTTCGAGCCACCTTCCGTCGTAGCAACCTCCTCCTCCGTCAAGAGGTGCAAGGTCGCATGAAGGCTCATCTTGAAGAGAACGAGTTGTGGTGCCTCGATGTCGAAGAAGTGGAAGAGACGCCTGGTGGACATGCCTTCCTTCTCGCGGGCCGAGGTACCTCCGCCCGCCTTCTGCTCGAGTGTCTTCACGAAGCGGAACGTGATCCCGCTCGCTTCCTCGGCGGTGAGGATGGGGCCGAAGCTGAGGATCTTCTCCCGCACGAACTCCTCCATGATCTCCCGCGCCGGATCGATCTCGAAGAAGTCTGGATCACGCCGAGAGAAGATCTCGAAGATCGTCTCGAGGTGCGAGTCGTCGACGACGAACCGAGCATCCATCCCTTCGAAGTCATGCGCCTCGAAATTGTTCTCGAGGTACTCCTTGCCCAACTGCGTGAGCTCGGCTGCGCCACCGAGAGCTCCGATCCTCTTGTGTCCCTTACGGAATGAAGCCGAGTTGAGGACACCGAAGAACCGAACTGCGCCAGTCTCCTTGACGATGAGACGAGGGGCAAGGTTGCCGATCGAGATGCGAATGAGCACGTACCCTCCGAGAGGTGGTCTGGAAGACCTTGTAAGTGGTTACTGTGATGTTCAACTGCCTAATCCCATTATAGCACACAATGTATATGAAAGTCAATGGCTACAAAAGACCATCAAATACAAGGGTTTTGAGGTAGCGGGCGACGAGGTCCCATTCGTACTTTTCTCTTACTAACCTCCGACCATTTTCTATAAGGGAATCCCTGAGCTCTTTATTCTTTATTAATCTTTTTACCTGAATAACAATACTTTCTGGATTCTCTGTTTTAACGAAAAGCCCGGTTGGTTTTTTATCTTTATTTTTATCAGGATCGAAAACAAAATCGACGATACCACCAACTGGGGTAGCTATAACCGGCAAGCCCGCTGCCATAGCTTCGATGAACGAATTACCAAACCCCTCAGAAAGAGACGGGCGGATAAATATGTCTGATGCATGCAAATATAGAGGCACATCTTCATAAGACATGTGGCCCAAAAACATCACACGAGCTTCAAGATTTAAATTTTTAGTTAACAGTTTTAGACTATTCTCTAGTGGACCAGTACCGATGATTAACAATTTTATATTCCCGGGCAGATCAACCAAAGATTGGATGATGTCCTTCACCCCATTCTTCTTGACCAACCTCGAGGTGGTGATCAGATATATATCTCCCTCTTTTTTATCCATACGTTCTAGCAAGCTCTGGAGCCTCGATGGATCAGATATCCGAGAGAAAACAGCAGTCTCTACCCCATTAGGAATCACCTCTACCCTGCCCTTATAACCCATTGATACAGCAAAGTTTGCGAGGAATAAAGAAATAGTCTGTATAACATCAGCCTTCAAAAATATCCTCCTGAAAAGTGGGTACACGAACCTCGCCTTTGATTTAATTTCTTCTAAAGGAATCCCCTCCTGAAGAGTAAGCACGTAAGGAACTTTAGGGAAAGAGTATTTGAAGAACAAGCTGGCAAATCCCGCATGCGCTGCCATGATGGACCAAATCATGTTGTAAGATTTTTCCAGGTGCAGCTTTTTACCAAAGAGATACGCTTTGATAGGAAACAGTATCTTGGGGGTATCAATCCTGTAGACGGTTACATTGTTTATCTTTTCTACATCTTTGTGCTCCTTAGAGAACTTTTTTGTCACCATATCAAACTCTATATCAGTCATGCGACTGGTCAGTTCCCTGACTGCAACCTCTGCTCCGCCAACAATAGGTTCGTATGCGAGTGAAAATATGAGTACTCGTTTCATTTTATTCATCTACCCCTAAGAGTGCTTTGAGTTCGGTCTCAGGGATTTCGTTAGTTTGTTTTTTGGGTTCACTTTTTAATTCAACAGATTTTTCCAGGTTGGGCCTTGGGGCAACGTGCGGTTTATTGGAGACAGGTTCTGACTTGATCATGCTCGAGAGGATATTTTTCAAATCTGAAACATGCTTAGGACTAGGGTTTCTCTGATTATTACTTTTTTGTTTCAAACTATCCAAGGAAATAGCTTTCAGTGGTTTAAAATCATCTGTCGGCTCTTCTCTCTTGATCACCTCTTTCTGAACCTGCCTCTCTTCTTTCTTCTCCACTCTTTCTTCTCTGTACTCAGGTTTTTTACCACGAAAATCTATAGCTTTTAGAGCTTTTGGATTTGCTCTACCATCTTCTTGCCAGTCTGAAATTTCTTTTTCGATCATCGCCCTTGGACGAGCAAAAGTTTTCCTTGAATACTCGATGATTTCATCCATTAGAGACGTTTCCTGTTTCTTGATCGGAGGCAAAGTAGTGGCTGAAAAAGGTTGAGAACTAACCCCATCTATCATGAGCTTCAAATATACTTGTGCGAATCCGAGATTTACCAAATCCTCTGCAGTAAAGGTTGGGGAAAATTCTTTCTCTAGTATCTCGGCGTCATAGGCACCGACACGAAAGACAATCATGGTACCGACGTTTCCAAACACCGCGGCCCTAACTTCTTCTGACATCTGCTCTATGTACTGATGAGCGATAGTGAGGTTTAGTTTATATTTACGGGCTTCAGAGAGAATATCTGCAAAAGATTCGTTGGCAAAAGATTGAAATTCGTCTACGTATAGATAGAAGTTTGGAAGCTTTTGTAGATTAGCCTCTGATTTGTCTGCACGACTCATGGCTGCCAAATAAATCTTGGTGATGAGCATCGAACCGAGCAGGTTTGCATTCGCTTCACCCACACGACCCTTGGACAGGTTTATGATGAGGATCTTGCCTTCATCCATGATCTCTCGGATATCAAAGCTCGACTTCGACTGTCCTATGATATTTCGAATCAAAGGATTAGAAGTGAACTGACCAATCTTGTTTTGTATGGCTGGGATAGCTTCTGCAGCAAATCTTTCTGTATATCCGGCGAACTCTTGCGTCCAGTAAGTTTTCACAGATGAATCAGTGACGTTGGCCACGACCTTATCTCTATACACCTTATCTACAAGCATTTTGTTGATGCCGAGCATCGTAGCACCTGGATATTCAAGTAAAGCGAGGATCGTGTTCTGCAAGATGTACTGCATACGGTCAGAAAAGCTCTCTTCTCCAAAAAGTTTCTTGAAGGCGCTCATTAGCCCGTTAGCCACGAGGTGGCGTTTATCAGGGCCAACATCTTCCATCACATTAAAGGATATCGGATGTTCTATATCAAATGGCGCAAAATAAACCACATCTTGCTTCCTATGCTCTGGTACATATTCAAGCAGCAAATCAGCCGTTTTGCCGTGTGGGTCAACAAAAGCTATGCCCTCACCACTCTGGATGTCTTGCACTGCCATATTCTCAAGCAGGGTCGACTTACCCATGCCTGTTTTCCCTATAACATAAACATGTTTTAACCTGTCTTTGGATTTGATACCAAAAGCCACGCGCTTGTTGCGAGAATCAGTTTCAGCAAAGTACGTGATCTTGTCCGGATCGATCATTTTCTACAGTATACAACAAATATTATTTAGTTTGACAGAATGAACCCCTCACAAGTAACATGCAATAAGACCACCTGAACCAGAGAGGATCACGATGCTACACACAGAAAGAAGGCCCGGCCACAACGAGTGGCTTGGCCTGAAGGGGGCACTCCAGAGCTGTGGTGCCACTGTCGAACTCGAGATGTTAAAGATCATCGAACTCGACGGGCATATCTCCACCTGTCGTCATCCGCACATCCGGCGGGAGCATGTCCTGAATGCCAACCGGTTGTTCGAGGAACTCCATCACGGTTGGCGTATCCTGGATGAGCGTGGCCAACCGTGGCCGACTGAGGAAGATGAGCTCTACATCTTTCCCACGAATCACCCGCGGACATCCACGACCGCCTGACCCCCCTCATCGGGGGTCTTCTTAATTATCTGCTTCAGATAATTCTGGTGTCTCTGGGAATAGGGCGGACACCGTGTATTTATTACCAGCATTCCACAAGATCCATGAGGTTAGCCCCAGATCATAAGTAGCTTGTATTTGTGCACGAACTTCATCTGGCCCATAGTTCGCCCCCATATTAAAATCCTGAAGCCAGGGGCGTAGTTTGGACGGCGTAGAGCTCGCAGCTACTGCCTTATCTATTCCTCCCTGCATGGATAGCTTGATGATGTCATATGGATGTGATGCCGGATTTTTATAACCATTCCAATTCGACGGATAATGAGATGGGTAAACCATCGGCGAAACATAGTCAAAATATGGCAAAGTTTTCTCGAGCACCTGTCCAATACCTAGATCATCCTTATTCGTAGTCGTCATGCCGAACAAATCAGCAGAAGTGACAATACCCGTCCCATAAAGCTCTTCATGGAGATAAGAAAAGAAGCTTTCAAGCATCTCCGGTTTTGTAGAAGTTCCCACGTTCCAGCTATAAACGGTATCCTTCATGTTTCCATCCGAAGGGTATCGGATATAATCGTAATTAAGTTCATCAAACCCCAGTTCGTACGACACCTTTGAAAGATTTACCACGTATTCCCAATAAGGTTTCGCGCCAACATCTATAAACGAGAGCCCCTTATAGTCTCTCCACACACCGCCCGTCGACTTGGATCTGACCGCGAGCTCAGGATGGAGCTTTGTATAATATGGATCTTGGAAAACTGTGATCCTCCCTATCACATAAATATTATTCTTATGTAACTCTTCTATATATTCTTTTAAATCAGATACTCGACAACCAGGAGCACCAGGTGCTTGGATATCTGGATCAATAAAAGAAATCGTCCCCGAATAATCTTTGATATCTATAACAATAGAGTTAAGTTCTGTTTTGTTAACAAGCTCCATGAGCGACTTCCTCCAAGAGGGGGTGCCCGCGACACATGCGGTCATATAAATAGCCTTAACAGCTTCTGGTGTTTTGACGTGAATCGTTTCTGGCTTTTTTAATAAATCTGAATCTGTTTTATAAACAGTACTTAAGGAATCGTAGTTTGATTTTGTAACCAAAGGTAGAACTATGGCCACAAAGCATAAAAGAAAAAGGAAACCAAGAAATATTTTGCCGAAAGATTTTGGTTTTTTATCAACCGGCATCAAAGGCTTGGATTAGAGTTCGACTGATTTTTAATCTCTTGCTCTATTGAAGCCCGCTTTCTGGCTTGCCTCTTTTGCACACGCGCCTTCAAAGACAACCTTCTGTCTATGGATATCATGACCGACAAGAGAACGATGGAGAGACCAAAGACAACCTCAAAAAAAGATTCCCAAGAATTAGGAAAGCCGAGGACTGGTAGAAGTGCTATGAGGAATCCAAGAGTAAGAATTATTTTACTTTTAGGCATGCCTCGTATTATATACTCTTTGAATATCTTCTAAAAGTTTTTCTATTTCCACATCCCTCTCCTCCGCGTCTCCCCCTGTGTCAACCTGGCAGGTTGACACAGGGAGATCAAACGGGGCGGGAGGGGGTTCAGGGTGTGCGCGTGCCAGGGGTCGAACCTGGGACCTACCGAGTATCAGTCGATTGCTCTACCAGCTGAGCTACACGCGCGAATTTTCTTTCTGCTCTGCGTGGTAGAAAACAGAGTATCCCCGAAGGGCATAGATACTTTCACCATTCAAAGCCAAATAAACATATCAAAAATCGACCCTTTAAACAAGAAAGGGATGAATCGGGCATCTTGAGCGACTTTTAAATTCATTCATCAAACACAAAACCGCCCGATGGCGGTTTTGTTTATCGTTCTCTATTCTGCTCCGTTCTTAACCCGATTCTACCGAAGTAAAACTTTGGGCCTGTCTTTCCAGGTGCCATAGAAGTTCTCGGAATCTTCTAAAATCCATTACGTGCTCAATTGAGGCACATAATATCGACTCGATCAGTCCTCCACTTTCGTTTTGGACGTGTTTCAAATTGAATTACTCCACGAGCAGCTTCCGCTACCCGTGCCTTGTTACGACTTACTCCCTGTCGATGAGCTTACCGTAGGCCCGCATAAACGGGACTTCGGGTACTCCCATCTCCCTTGAGTTGACGGGCGGTGAGTACAAGACTTGAGAACGTATTCACCGCGGTATAGCTGACCCGCGATTACTAGCAATTCCGGCTTCATGGGGTCGAGTTGCAGCCCCCAATCCGAACTGGCGCCGCTTTTCTAAGGATTAGCTCACCCTTGCGGGGTCGCGACCTGTTGTAGCGGCGATTGTATTATGCGTGTGGCCCAAGGTATCAGAGGGACATGCTGACCTGGCGTCATCCTCGCCTTCCTCCCCCGTTTCTGTACACAAATTTTCATTTATGCACACAAACGGGGGCAGTCTCGCCAGACACTTGTAACTGGCAACGAGGGTTGCGTTCGTTACCCCACTTAAGGGAACAATTCAAATCACGAACTGACGACGGCCATGCATCACCTGTCTACTAGTCCTTGCGGACGGAATCTGTTTCCAGAAACCTTCACGTAGATTTCTAACCTTGGTAAGGTTTTTCGTTTGGCATCGAATTAAACCGCATAATCCACTGCTTGTGCAAGTCCCCGTCTATTCCTTTGAGTTTTAACCTTGCGGTCGTACTACCCAGGCGGTTCATTTAACGCGTTAGCTACGCCTCGGAGGGGGTCGATACCCCCCAAAGCTAATGAACATCGTTTAGGGCGTGGACTACCGGGGTATCTAATCCCGTTCGCTACCCACGCTTTCGTGTTTCAGTGTCAGGAATGCGCCAGTGAATTGCCTTCGCTTTTGGTGTTCCCCATGATATCAACGGATTTCACCCCTACTCCATGAGTTCCATTCACCCCTCGCACCCTCGAGTCTTACCGTTTCCCCTGCAGGTCTCGGGTTAAGCCCGAGGCTTTAACAGAAGACTAATAAGACCACCTACACACCCTTTACGCCCAATGATTCCGGATAACGCTTGGGGCACTCGTATTACCGCTGCTGCTGGCACGAGTTTAGCAACCCCTTATTCATGAAGTACTATCAAAATTTTCTCCTTCATAAAAGATGTTTACGTCCCAGAGGGACTTCATCCATCACGCGGCGTCGCTCCGTCAGACTTTCGTCCATTGCGGAAGATTCTCGACTGCAGCCACCCGTAGGTGTATGGGCCGTGTCTCAGTCCCATCGGTGGGGGTCAGCCTCTCAGCTCCCCTAGCCGTCATCGCCTTGGTAGGCCATTACCCTACCAACTAGCTGATAGCCCGCAGGCCCTTTCTCGAGCGAATTACTTCTTTAATCCGGAGATACTATCAGGTATTAGCGAATCTTTCGACTCGTTATTCCTGACTCGAGGGGAGGTTCCTACGTATTACTACCTCGTCTGCCACTAACACAAACATTGATGTAATCGCAAAATGTGTCCGTTTGACTTGCATGCCTTATCCACGCCGCCAGCGTTCATCCTGAGCTAGGATCAAACTCTAAATATAAATCGGAGATAAATCTCCAATCTTCGAACGGAACAGAAGAGAAAACGATAAATCATTCTTCTTCAGTCCGACAGAGTTTCATCCTAGCGTGTGTCCCTACCTGCTGTTGCTACTGCAGATAGAGACGGTTTCATTTTTTGGAATATTTTAGAGAACTTGCGGTTCTCAAAATAACAAGTTTTCAAAGTACATGCCCTAGGACATCCCTAGAGCGTGGGGATAAGTATACCTATATTTATATGCCCGTCAAGGATAGATAGGGGGTGAAATAAGGGCCCTAGTTGGCCTTATTAAGAGGTGTTTTTTGCCACTGTTGGAAGGTCACCAAGAGGGGTGAGGCGACGAAGATCGAGGAGTAGGTCCCTATCACTACGCCGATGATGAGGAGTAGTGCGAAATCTTTGGTTGTTGGACCACCGAACAAGTAGAGCGCAAGGAGTGTGATGAAGATGGTCAGAGAGGTGTTTATTGACCTTCCAAAAGTCTGGGTGAGAGAAGCTCCGACGGTCTTATCGAAATCCTCTTTCTTATTGTCCTCCATATTAAGTCGCAGATTTTCCCTTACCCTGTCGAAGACGACGATGGAGTCATGGACTGAATAGCCGAGGATGGCGAGGAGTCCGGTGACAAAGAGTAAATCCATCTCTGTGCCGTAGAAATGTCCGAGGAATACAAAAACCCCGACAGGAATGATGATGTCATGCGCGAGCGCGACAACTGTAGCCAGGCCATACTTCCAAGATGAAACTGGTTTAGATACTTTCCTAAATGCAAAAGTAACGAAGAATACGATCATCAGTATCACTACCAGGATAGCTTTCATCGCCTTATCACGGAGTTCAGATCCCGCCACGGGACCAATGGTGTTTGAACGCTCTACTGTTATTTTCTCCTTGCCATTATTCGATAGTTTATTGAGAAGAGTGTTTTTATTTACTTCAGATAACTCTTGAGTACGGATGATAAAACGATCACCTCCAGATGGTCTAACAGAAAATCCACCTAGGTCGAGGGCCCTGATCTCCGTATCAACGATTTCTTTACTTGGCCTCTCCCCTTCATATCTGATCTCAGTGATACTACCTCCCTTAAAATCTATGGATTCCTTAAATCCGAACTTGAAGATGCCATAAAAAGAAAGACCTATCAGAATGACTGAGAGAGTGAAGAATATTTTTCTGTATTTTACGATAAACATTTTATTTTATATGGAAGCCATTACTGAATAAAAACTTTTTGAAAGCTGAATCACTCTTTGGGGCGATAGCGAAAAGGAATGTACGTGAAAGTGTCAGTGCGGTGAACATGGAGATAAGCACACCGATACCTAGGGTCAGAGCGAATCCCTTGACCGCTGATGTGCCGAGCCAGAACAAAACAGCCGCGGTGATGAGGGACGATATATTTGAGTCACGAATCGAAAGCCACGCACGAGAGAAGCCTTCATGAAGAGCATCATAGATAGATCTGCCTTTTTTTAATTCTTCTTTAGTACGTTCAAAGATAAGCACGTTCGCATCAACAGCCATCCCTATAGAAAGGATAAAGCCCGCGAGTCCTGCTGCGGTTAGAGTAACGGGCAGTAAAGCAAAAACAACCAGAGACAAGATGATATAAGAAACCAAAGCCACAGAAGCCACGAATCCAGGGAGTCTATACCAGAGGATAAGAAAAACAACGAGTATGAGGAAGCCTATCTCCCCCGCTCGAACAGTAGAATTTAGAGCTGATTCCCCGAGTGATGCGCCGATTGTTTGTGAAGTAGACAAAGAGATGGGTACTGGCAACGCACCATAATTCAGATTACGAACAAGTTCTTTAACTTCAACCGCAGTAAAAGATCCGGTGATCTGTGCCTTACCACTTGTAATCTCATCGTTAATTACTGGCGCAGAAAGTACTCCTCCATCGAGGATGATGGCAAGGACCTGGTCTTTGTTTTCTTTGGTTATTTTGGCGAATAGTTCTGCGCCTTCTTTGTTGAACTCCAAGCCTACTATCGGTGCTCTTGTGTTTGGATTAAATTCAACAGAAGCCTTCGAGAGGAATCGTCCTGTTAATTCTGTAGGGATAAATAAATCATCCACAGACGCTGTTGGATTCGTTTTAATAATATCGTTCGCGTTTGGTCTGGCGAGGCGAAATTCGAGTGTTGGAGTTTGACCGATCAGTTTTACAGCCTTATCCAAATCTGTCACACCGGGGAGCTCTACAATCAACCTCTCCTCCTTATTACCGGATAGTAGTCCTGATTTTTCAGTCTGAATAAGCGGTTCAGAAACACCGAAGATGTTTATTCTGCGTTCTATTACTTCCTTCAAACTCTCCATCGCACCGTCTACATCCGTTGTTTTAGAAGTATCTGCTCTGTAAACAAGCTCTGTACCTCCGACCAGATCCAAACCAAACCTAAATGGGAACCTGGATTCAGGACGATTTTGCCTGACCAAGAAGTAGGCTAAAAGGGCAAACACTATTATTAGAATGATGGATGCCCAGAGGTGCTTTCGGCCTTGCATTATAGGGGCATTATACAGATTGATTTAATTCGAGCAAAGTACACTCTATTTACCCGCTCTAGAGAGGAGGGTTCGTACTGTTCGAAGTGCGATGCGGAGATCGAGGAGGAATGATCTATTTTTGATGTAATAAAGATCATAGGAAAGTTTGTTTTTGGTTTCGAGTATATCTATAGAGTGGTGAGGGTGCCCTTCATGGTAGATCTGTGCCCAGCCCGATAAACCTGGTTTGATAATATGCCTTACATTATAGAAAGGAATCTCCCCCATATACTGCTTCACTGGATCAGGGAATTCTGGTCTTGGACCTATGAGAGAGATGTTGCCCACGATAACATTCCATAGTTGGGGTAGTTCGTCTATTCGACTATTTCGAAGAAAAGCACCTACACGTGTCACCTTATTCTCAACACCACCCCACTTACCATCATCATTGGCTTTGGTCATGGTTCTAAACTTGATGATCTTTACGATTTTATTATTCTGGCCAACTCTATTCTGAAAACTAAACAAATCTCCACCATCGTCTAGTTTGATAGCGATAAATACAAATGGATAAATAATGAGCGACAAAATACCTAACACCAGAGATATAGACACGTCCATCATCCGTTTGAGCATGTCATAAGCAACACGCGGTGAGGTAGAGACGTTTTCCAAAAACCAATTATATTTTATAAGAGAAAGAGGAACACGATCGAAGATGTCTTCATACATCTTGTGCATATCCACAAAATTTATATTCGAGAAAATTAGTTTATAGAAATATGGCAAAACTGGCTCTACTTCGGGGTGATTCAGGTCTATCACGACCAGAGAAACATCCTCGCTGTAGACGGTGGAAACAATTTCATCTAGAACATTTTTATCTCTAGTCTTGTCTAAATCTACCGAAGAAACAAAGTGGATATTATAAAGCGGTTGATTATTTATTTCTTCAAAGAGCCCCTTCATCTCTTCCCCACCGCCGATGATAACCGCATTGATAGGAGTCCTATTGCCCAAGAGAAAATACAGATAGGCTCTCCAAAACAAAACTACTCCAAAAGAGATTATGAGGTAGATAAATAGAACAGTTTTTGGCGTGATACCAAAATAAGGTACCAAATAGAAGAAAAGAACCGCCAAACCAGAATTAACTATCTGGGTGTTAAACAAAAGACCGGGGAGCCTCGAACGCAGGATGAGGGTCTGCTTCTCGTACAAACCAGCGACATAAAAAACCGACACCCAGATTATAAAAATCAGACCAAATGGGCCAAGGTGCGAGAGTAATACTTCTTTAGATGGTACCTCTAAATTTCTGATGGCCAAAGCTACAAACAAAGACAGGATAAAAAAGAAGATGTCACCAAAGAGGAGGATAAGCGGTCCTTTCCGTCTGAGAGAATTCATTTACCGTGCATTATACACCAAAATCCATATAATGGCTATATATGAACACTTCCTCACCAAAACGAGTTCTATTTGGCATCACCAAATCAAATTTTGGCGGTGCACAAAGATATGTCTTTGACCTCGCACTTCGAGCAAGAGATATGGGACACCAGGTGACTGTCTTATGCGGTGGCAATGGAGAATTAGTTGAGAAACTCAGATCTTCAAGTATTCGGGTGGTAAATATACCGATGTTTGGCCGGGACTTCTCTTGGTTATCCGACCTTCAATCATTGTTTTTTATTATCAAAACTGTGGCAAGAGAAAGGCCGGATGTATTTCACATAAATAGTGCCAAGATGGGAGGTGCGGGTATATTTGCAGGACGACTGCTTAGAGTCCCTAAAATAATATTCACCGCCCATGGCTGGGCCTTCAACGAAAACCGATCCTGGATATCTAAAATATTTATAAAATTTTTATCCTGGCTCACTATCCTGGGTTCTCATCAAACAATCGCAGTATCAGAAAAAACCAGAAGGGATATCTCGAACTGGCCATTTATCAAAAGTAAAATAATAGTAATCAAGAATGGTATAAGTAAATTTGAATTAATTGAACGTACAAATCAAACTTTTACCGTTGGGACGATAGCTGAACTCCACCACATAAAGGGACTCGATGTACTCCTGAAAGCTTGGAGTAGATTCGTAGATAAACACAGGGATGTAAGACTGGTGATCATCGGAGATGGGGAGGAAAAACAAAATCTATTTAATTTGGCTCAAAGTTTAGGGATATCAAGTTCGGTCTCTTTCGAGGGATTTGTAGAGAATGCTAAATCTCATCTTTCACTATTTGATATCTTTGTGCTTCCCTCTCGTTCAGAGGCTATGCCATATGCATTATTAGAAGCAGGAGTTGCTTCTCTGCCTGTTATCGCTTGTGCGGTCGGGGGGATACCAGAAGTTATAGAACACGGGAAATCTGGTCTGCTTATAAAACCCAACAACCCAGACGAACTGACTGAATCACTGGACAAACTAAAAGAAAATGAGAGTTTAAGAAAAGAACTGGGTGAACGTCTACATGAAAAAGTGATTAAAGATTTTTCTGTAGAAAAGATGGTACGTGATACACTAAAACTGTATGTTTAGAAACACCCTCGACCGAGTTGATGCAAACATCATAAACTTTCTACGCAAGATTTCTTTCCCTATGGCGAGATTCGCTTTATTCTTGGTCTTCTTTTGGTTTGGATTTCTGAAGATAATAGACACCAGTCCAGCTGGGCCGATGGTCGTGTCACTCCTCGACCGAACTATGCCTTTTATTGCACCCGATACTTTTATGGTCTTCTTTGGTATTTTTGAAGTGATCATCGGCATCACTTTCATCATCCCCAAACTCGAGAGGCTGGCCATCGCACTTTTGGTGCCACACCTTATATCTACTGTTCTACCACTATTCCTGCTTCAAAGTATGACTTGGACCAGTATGTTTGTACCCACATTGGAAGGTCAATACATCATCAAAAATATCTTGATCATAGCTGTGGCCATCAGCCTCGCTGCCCATCTACATCCTCTTAAAACAAGATTGAATTAGTTCTAAATCCTCGGACCATTTGAGTGACCACTCATACTGGACAACATCCCTAAAGCAAACCACTCTGTCAAAAGATGTGATCCTCCATAGCTCATAAACGGAAAAGTGATCCCCGTCACAGGCAAGACACCCATATTCATACCAGCATGGATGATGATGTGCACGGTGAACAAGATCGCCAGGCCTAAACCAAAAAGTGATTCGAAATTCGCTGGGGCAAATTGCGCACTATTCACAATTCTGAATAACAAGAGAATACACAGAAACAGGAGGAGGCATGTACCAACCAAACCCCATTCTTCAGCAAAGGAAGCGAAGATAAAGTCTGTCTGGAACTCTGGTAGAAACCTGAGTTTGGATTGACTGCCCTCTCCGATACCCTTACCAAAAACTTCTCCTGAACCAACGGCCACCGTGGATTGGTAGGCGTTGTATCCACTGCCGGTGATATTCGCAAGTGGGTGGAGGAAGTTAGCGATACGCGCTTTTTGATATGGGGCGAAGACGAAGAACCACATTATCACGGTGACTATCGCACCGAGACCGATGACCAGTGCCAGATGCTTTTTGGATATACCAGAGACGAGGAGCATCCCAAACCAGATCGCAAAGATGATGACTGCCCCACCAAAATCGGGCTGTAAGAACACTAATAAAAAAACGATCAAAGCATAAATACCAGAGACAATGATGTGCTTGATATTCGCTATCTCTATATGTCTCCTGGAAAAATACTTGGCCAACATGAGAATGGTCACAAGCTTTGCAGGGTCAGATGGTTGAAAAGCAAAAAAGCCAAAATCAAACCAGCTTTGTGCTCCTTTGACCACTTGTCCGAGGCCAAACAAAAGCAAAAGTACGAAAACCATAATAAAAAATACAGTCATGAGGATTCTGGTTTGTCTTAGAAACCTCCAGTCGACGGCGCTCGCAAACACGAACGCCAACACAGATAAAAGTATCCAGATGGCTTGTTTAGAAAAAAATGAATGATCGACGGAGAAAGAATTCATGGTGATCAAACCAAACAAAGATATGAGCATGGCTGGTACAAAGAGGTACCAATCGATCCGGATGCGCTCTCCGAATGTTTTAAAAAGTGAAACTAAACTCATTTGATGAAACTTCGATCTGGTAAAATTCTGAGGAAAATTTCTGCTACATTTGTAGGATTAACAAAACCACTATTCCAAACAAAAACCAACGGAGTAAATGCTCCTGGGTCTATGCTGTCTACGAATGTTTTCCCAGCTGTCACCACGTTACCACTTGGATCTGAAACCACCGCCACTAACTCTATATTCGAAACTGCTGACAAAGATTTATTCAGCAGCCGGGCATCTAACCTCGCAGAAGTAGTCGCCCCTGAAAGTGTGATGTTTTCTATGGCTAAATCAGGAGTGACGCGCTCATCTTTCTGCCAAACCAAAGTGTCTTCTGACCAAGCGAAGGTTGCTCTGGTGGGTATCGCATCTTCGAATACATACGGACCTTCGAATATGGCAAATGTAGAAGATTTGGGGACAAAAGTTTTACCGAGGATTGTCTTGATAGGGACAGAACTCGAGGCGTTAAAATATTTTATGGTGTATTCGGCTCTATTGATCATCCCATAAACATTTGGATTCTCTAGATTTATTAGTGTGACAAAAGTTTTATCACTAACTCTTATTAGCCTTGGATCGCCCTTGGATATCACTGGTAGAGATTCTGCAGGGCAGATCAAACTGCACGAACCACCACAATCCACTCCTGACTCATCCCCATTTCTTCTTTGGTCAAAACATGTTGGTTTTTGATGTAGAAAAAAATACAAAGGTAAACCAACTACGACAATCAAAAAGATGAGAACGATGGATAAAATAATCCTCTTCCTGCGTATAGACCATTGATTCATAAGAATAATTATAGCAAAAAACACCGACTTAGGCGGTGTTTTTTGTTTTGAAAACTTAGTTCTGGCGACTAGCTACTTTCCCCCATAGGAGTATCATCGCCTCAACAAGGCTTAACTTCCGTGTTCGGAATGAGAACGGGTGTGACCCTTGCGACAAATCACCAGAACTAAACTTTCAAATACATACAAAAAAACCGACTGGAAACATTTTATCTTTTTGTTTTGGAAAATAAACACCAAATGGTTTGATCCCATTTAGCAGAACAGAGCATCCACATCAGACAACTGCAAGCAGTGGACATCTGATATGGGTTTGTGATTTCTAAATTTCCTAATAAGAATCGAGCAATTAGTACTTCTCGGCTCAACACATTGCTGTGCTTACACCTAAAGCCTATCAACCTAGTCATCTCCTAGGGCTCTCAACGATTTCTAATCTTGGGGTTGGCTTCATTCTTAGATGCTTTCAGAATTTATCCTTTCCCGACATAGCTACCCTGCGGTGCCTTTGGCAAGACAGCAGGCACACCAGAGGTCAGTTCACTCCGGTCCTCTCGTACTAGGAGCAAATCCCCTCAAAAATCGAACGACTGCAGTAGATAGGAGACCAACCTGTCTCACGACGGTCTGAACCCAGCTCGCGTAACTTTTTAAATGGCGAACAGCCATACCCTTGGAAGCTTCTCCACCTCCAGGATAAGTTGAGCCGACATCGAGGTGCCGAACTGTGCCGTCGCTATGGACGCTTAGGCACAACCAGCCTGTTATCCCCAGGGTAGCTTTTATCCGATAATCTCCGACCGCGTCTAATGCGAATCGTCGGTTCACTATGCTCTGCTTTCGCATCTGCTTGGCAAGTACGCCTCACAGTCAAGCCAGCTTATGCCATTACACTATCGGCACGGTTTCCATTCGCGCCTAGCTGACCTTAATAGACTCCTCCGTTACTTTTTGGGAGGATAGCGCCCCACTAAAACTGCCCGCCAGATACTGTCTCTAGACGTTTTTGCCGTCTAGGTTAGAAAATACAATCCACAAGATGGCTATTTCACTGTTGGATCCACGTCACCCGAAAGCGACGCTTCAAATCCTCACCACTATACTACGCATGTAAATCGTATTCCCAATATCAAGTTGCAGTAAAGCTCCTGGGGTCTTTTCGTCTATCTGCAGTTAACCGGCATCTTCACCGGTATTGTATTTTCACCGAGCAGGTCCCCGAGACAGTTCTCCAGTCATTACACCATTCGTGCGCGTCTGAACTTACCAGACAAGGAATTTCGCTACCTTAGGACCGTTATAGTTACGGCCGACATTCACCAGGGCTTATATCAGTCAGCTCATGTCTTGCGACAATCACCGCCGATATTTGACCTTCTGGCATTGGTCAGGTGTCACCCCCTATACATCCTCTTGCGAGTTCGCAGGGAGCTGTGTTTTTGATAAACAGTTGCCAGAGATACTTGGGGACGTCTCACTCGTTCGTCTTGGTCTACTCGACCTGATCACCTGTGTCGGTTTGCGGTACGGATAACACGACAATAAGTTTAGAAGATTTTCTTGGAGGATAGCTTTGTATCATTTGTCCTGCCGAGGCAGAACATTTCCGCTACATTTGGAATAGGTATTAAAACCAAGTACCCGGGATTTTCCACGGATACTTCCTTAAGTCACGGACGTCAAATCCGATAATGCGCGATACATACTTATCCCCGTCCTTTCATCACTTGCCGTATTAGTCAGGGAATATTAACCCTGTGTCCATCGGATGCGGTTCTCACCATTTCCTTAGGCCCGACTAACCCTTGGCTGACAATCATTGCCAAGGAAACCTTGATCTTTCGACGTGCGGGTTTCTCACCCGCATTGTGGTTACTTGTGCCAACATTCTTACTTCGCAACGCTCCAGCGTGGGTCACCCCTTCGCCTTCACAGCAGATGCGAATACTCTCCTACCGCTCCCACCCTGCGAACAGGATGAAAGCCCTCAGTTTCGGTACTACACTTAGCCCCATGAATCTGCGGTGCGATATCTCTTACTGAGTGAGCTGTTACGCTTTCTTTAAAGGATGGCTGCTTCTAAGCCAACCTCCTCAGTGTCAGAGAAATATCACCTCCTTAAGTGCACTTAGTGTAAATTTAGGGACCTTAAATTGAGATCTAGGCTGTTTCCTTTTTGACCGACGGAGCTTAGCCCCCGCAGTCTAACTGCCGCATTTTTAATCCTCGGTATTCGGAGTTTGATAGGTCTAGCGAGATTTCTCCCTGTCCAGACCTTCCAGTGCTCTACCCCCGAGGGGAACACGCGACGCTAGCCCAAAAGCTATTTCGGAGAGAACCAGCTATTACCAGGCTCGATTAGCTTTTCACTTCTTATCACAAGTCATCCGAGACTATTGCACGGGTCACCGGTTCGGTCCTCCATCTGTCTTTCGACAAACTTCAACCTGCTCATGACAAGCTCGCTCTGGCTTCGGGTCTCGTGCATACTACATACGCGCTATTCACACTCGGTTTCCCTATGGCTCCACCCTTTTTCGGGGCTTAGCCGCGCAGTATGCACGAACTCGTTGGCTCATTCTTCAATAGGCACGCCGTAGAGGATATAAATATCCTCGCCGACTCCTTGTAAACATATGGTTTCAGATCTATTTCACCGCCCTTACCGGGCTGCTTTTCACCTTTCCCTCACGGTACTAGTTCACTATCGATCTCCAAGAGTATTTAGCCTTACCGGTTAGTTCCGGCAGATTCCTCCGAGCTATTCGTGTCTCGAAGTACTCAAGAACAGAAACGAAAGAGTTGTCAGATTTTCAGATACGGGACTATTACCCACTTGGGTGCTACTTTCCAGAAGCTTCTCTTAATCTGACAATTTTTTACTCTCCGCACTAATAAATTAGTGCCGTTCCTGCCTTACGACCCCCAGTATCACTCCCACAAAATATTTCACGCCGAAGCATTCAATACGTCGTGAGAGTGAAGCTAGGTTTGGGCTTCTTCCTTTTCGCTCGCCGCTACTTAGGAAATAACAATTGTTCTCTTTTCCTCCAGTTACTGAAATGTTTTACTTCACTGGGTCTATTCTGTACATAATTTGCACAGTGTCCTGAAATCAGGACGGGTTTCCCCATTCGGACATCTCCGGATCAAAGGTTGCTAGGCACCTCCCCGAAGCGTATCGCCGCCATGCTGCGTCCTTCATCACCTCTTTGGAGTCAAGGCATCCACCATACGCCCTTAAATTTCCTATTAGGAAATTTAAAAACCACTTACTTTTACTTCGCTCACGAATAAATTCGCGAGACGAAGGAGTGCCGAGTTTGCACCGTCCAGTGCAAACTCGACCTGCTCTGTTCTGCTAAATGAAATCAATCATTTAGCAATTTATTTTCCTGCCCACCTCCATGTGTTTAAAGACCCCAAAACACCCTCTCGCTTGCGCGAGAAAGTGTCCTGATTCCGTCTTGCGACGGAATCATGGAGACACACGTGGTGGAATTAAAATGTCAAAGTTCGGGCCCAAAAATGAAGACCTCCGCTTCTTTCAAAGCGGAGGTCTTTTGAGACCAAAGCTAGCCGTTTGGCTAGCTTTTTCGCTTTGAAGAATTAAGGTTTTTAAACATTTTTGGGTCTCCGTATCTTATCTTTTCTCTCTTTATCTGTCAACAAGCCCACCATTTCCCCTTTTTACCCCTTTTGGGTATATCCTCATGCTTATCCCTTGACGACATAATGACAGGGTATATGCTTAGGGTATGAAGAAGAGTAGCAAGTACGGCATCCCCAGTCTCAAGCGAGAATTTCCTACTGATGAAGCCTGTCTGAATTTTATATATGATTCTCTACATTCACGTCTCTGTTCGTGCGGGGGTACATACTCCCTACTGAAAGGCCGAAGGCAGTTCCAATGTTCAAATTGCCGGTTTCAGATAGCTCCCTGTATTGGTACCATCTTTGAAAAATCACCCACTCCTCTCACCCTCTGGTTCCACGCAGTACTTGTATTCTCAAACGCCAAGAGTGGGATCTCTTCCAAGCAGATGCAGAGAGAATTAGAGGTTACCTACAAGTGCGCCTACCGGATGCTCAAGATGGTCCGGGAATCACTTTCTGATAATGGTGATCTGCTCAAGGGAGATGTAGAGGTAGATAGTTCAGTTTTCGGGGGCAAGTCTTACGGAGGAAAATACAATAAATATCAGAAACAGATGTTGAATAATAAGAGCATCGCTATTGCCGCTCTCGAGAGAGGGGGTAGGGCTCGAGTGAAAGTGATCCCGGCAGACAATACCCAGGTTCAGACAGACTTTGTGATTGATAACATCAATATGAAAGGCACGCGCCTACTGACAGACAAAACTTCTAGATTAGTTCGGGTTCATCGAATGGGGTACGATCGCCACAGTGTGAACCATACGAAGCGAGAATACGCTCGAGGCGATATCCATATAAATACCGTAGAGACCTGGTGGGCCCATGTGAAGAGGAGTATCCTAGGAACCCATAAGAACGTCTCTAAGCGATACTTGCAGTCTTACTTGGACGCTTTCGCTTGGCACTATGGCATGAGGCACAACGACAGGCGCCGTTTCGAGGTTTTGATTGGTGCTGTATTGCGACCTTCAAAATAGTGAGGAACTTCTGAAGATTCATTGTCCCCAGTATAACCTAGAAACATGCTTGCACTAGCAAAATATGCTATAATCTCTGATGTTGATGGTATCAGCATCACGGGCGTTCCCAACTTCGTACTAGTCAACGAAGTAAAACGATAAAGAGATTGTGGACTGAGTGTGGGGTGTCTGGAAAATGCTAGACGTCCCAAAGGACGGCAGAGTAAGAAGACTTACTTTATCGGCCAGCTCCCCCGCCCTCAGTTCAGAACCTTGTTTATCAAAGAACCCTTTATTCCCGATTTTCTTCGGTTGTGTTCAGTTAGGCAGCCTCTTGTTTCAAAAGTTTCCTCCCAAGAGACACGGAAGTCTCGGTGTTTGTGAGGAGGGCGCTTCGCTAACGGTCAGCGTCCCTCTTTCTCGGAAGAGAAGACCGTCAGTTTGTGGACTGAACAACACCACAAAAAATGTTTCAATGTGTCACTTCCTTCCGTCATTGGAGGAGCAAAAAGATCATCAGCGCAAGCGATTATGGTCTTAAGTGCTTCCCTATTGGCGGAGGTAAAAAGAAAAGAGCGGGTGGACCGCTCAGTTCTTCTAAGAAATCTTCTTAGTTTCTTTCTCAAGCATTCACCCCGAAAGGGGTGTTTGCTTTATGTATATTCTAGTCTCGGGCGATCCAGGTTCCTAGTAAAAACGTGGATAACCTGGGGAAGCCAGTATACGCCAATGATCCGGAGGGTCAAGCTCGCCTACCATTATGTGTTCAAGGGATAGGTGTGTATATCCTGTGGGTAACAAGAAACCCAAGGTTTTACCCTTGGGTTTACACGTATACCGCCTACACCTTCAAGGATAGATCTTGGCGAAGATCTCCCTCTCGCTCGGAGTCATCGAAGCGAGCACTCGGGACCTAGCTGCCGTCTGGTTGTCGCCGAAGTCCACGACCGCTGTAGGCTCACTGACGAGGAAAACCGTTCCCCCATTCGTGAGCACTCGAACCATCGGCCCTTCATACTCGACCGAATCCGGCGCCGAGTCGATCAAGCGATCGAGGATCGAGCCGTCTTCGTAGAACCCGAGGAGCTCTTTCGCTCCCGCTTTCCGATCACGCCTGACGATCTCCATGAGATCCATCGGCATGAAGAACGGAGTGCGAAACGTCGGGTCAGCAATAACTCTACGGATGTTTCGCTCGAGCAGTTCGCGGTCCTTCTTACTGATTTCGCTCACGGTCTCCTCTCTATGGGGGTCAGCAGCAAATTCAAAAACTTAGTCCAGAAACAACCCTACTCTCTTCATTAAAAAAGTAAAGCTTCTGGACACCAATCCTTTTGTCTCCCAACCCACCCATGGTGTGTCAACCTGCCAGGTTGACACGGGGATGGTAGATAAATAAGAAACGCCCCATTTCAGGAGCGTTAGACAGAGAGGTCAGGGAGATGCTTGAACCTCACGAGAACAGCCTCCCCACTCTCGACCAAGAAATTCATGGGGAGAAGCTGTTGGGCATGCAGGAAATCTGGTTCCCTGCCAGACCGACGGAAGTGCACCGCCGTGACCTTGCCATCACCAGATGAGCGATGGTCAGAATACATCAGTATGGCGGGACAATTGTGATCCGTGTCCAGACCATAAAGCTCTCCGTGACGACCGGTCAGGTGGGCGAACTCGAGAAAGACCGTCTCGAACTCACCGTACGTCAACTCGATTCGCACCCCGTACTTGGCACACAGATACCAGACCACGTCTTCGAGCATCCATACTAGCATCAGAGCTTCGAGCTGATCCCGCGTGAGCAAAGCGATGTACTGTTCACGAGTGATCCCGCCTTCTCGCTTCGGTGTCTGCATTGTAGCCCCGGTTGAGTGAGATTGAATTGAGAGTTTGTACCTAAATCCATCCCCCACCCTACCGATTTATAAAAAATTGTAAAGAAGAACACTCCCAAAGGAGTGCTAGAGAAAGAGTAGGAAACCACTCGCATAAGCGACAGCCCACGTGGGCAAGAAAACCCACTTGGCGAACTTGATGTGCTGATCTCTGTAGAGCCACCTCTCGTATGGCCATCCCCACTTGGCATGGTATCCCAAGTAGGCCTGGAAGAAAAAGAGGCCGATCGCGGAAAGAGACAGAACCGTGTGAAGCTGGACCCAGACAGAGACACGGGACAGACTCACACCATCCTGACTGATCACCACCATCAGGTACGTCGCATACATGTCAGCGACGAAGCCAGATATGGCGAGCACGACATGTGAAGCCCAGCTCCGCCTGGCGATGAAGAACGCCGTGAGGTATAGCGCGAGCGCCACGGTCATCCACAGTTCGATCTGATGTCTGACTTCCATCTGCCTAACCCCCGGTTGGTTGAATTGTTAGAACTCCGTCCACTACCCTACCTTCTTATCCCAAAAAGTAAAGCCATTATTTCAATCTTAGAATATTGAATGTCCCACAAAAGACTACTCTTTATCAACACAGGCTGCTTGATCAGTCGTGCAGGCAAGTTTTTTATTTTTGCCACATGCACCAGATCTTTTAAAGAGATTTTTTCCACATGCCAAGTAAGTATTCTCGTTATAATTCTCGACCGTCCAATTAAAAGTCATATTACTATTAATGAATGTCTTGCACTGCCTTTGGTCAAAATCTGTCATTAGGTCGTTTTCACAATCATCTAGAGCAGCGTAGTGCTTTGCAATAGTCGAAATTGTTTTGTTTTTAAGTTTTTTATTTTTGTTTTGAGCGGGTTCAGTTTTTGGTAAATAGTAGTTGGTTAATGTTAAATCAACCATTTTTCGAAGAAGTCTCTTACAATTATTTTCATTGACCTGCTCGAGCAAAGAGCTATTGCATTTTTTACTTTCATACTTATCTTTAACTTTTATATACTCAGGGTTTTTTTCATAATTTTCTCCACCAGAAAAGTGCTGATCAGTGTCCACTAAGGGCGAGAAAGGTCCGTTACGGATTGTTGGGGTACTTGGCACGTAATGTTTAAAACTATCCAGGGAAGAGTTGCGGTAATTATCTAGATACGTCGAAGAATTTCCGGGGGCAATTTTATTTGTGTACGGATTAATATTTCCTGGATAACTCCAATTATTATAGGGGCTACTATCTGGATCTGAGCGATAGTGTGGTTCAACATAAGTGCCATTTTTCCTGTAATAACCCCTTACACTTACGGCTGCATCTACGACCATAGGTAGGTAGGAAAAAAACACCAGTAGAACCAAGCTTAGTAGAAAAGATCGTTTTAGTGATGTCATATTGTAAATACTGTTTATAATTTACTCTGTCAGGAAAATAAAGCAACTCTACCTGAATCAGCCCCCTGCAAGTCATACATGATCTCATTTATGACCACTTGTGCGTTAGAGGTAGTTGGAGAAAAAACTATTAGTACTAGAACAAAGAGAGTTCTAGTAGTTTGCACGTATATGGTATATCGCAGCTAGGCTAAGTATAAGAATGAAGATAAAGCTAAGGAAAAATTTGAAGAAAGCTTTATCGAAATATTTCATAACTTAATATAACCACAAAAACTCTGAGTAATCAATTTCCATTCCCCACTGTGTCAACCTGCCAGGTTGACACAGTTGGATTGTCGAGAAATTTGATGAGCTCTTTTTGATATTTTTTCTCATTTGTATCAAACATCTCATAGAACAGCTCCTTGTTAACAACTGCAGAATGCATCCCTGACCCATAAAAATCTTTGAAACTTGACCATTCATAGTTTGATAAAAAATCTAGAGCCTTGTCTGTATTTATTGATGACGATTTCCACTTAGGAAACTTTAAATCTAAGGGGTTAATGTCTATGTAGACCGGGGCGTAGATAAACTGGCTATCATCAGTCATGCGAACGATCTTGGCACTGTTCTGAAATAAGTAACCGCTTCTTTTACCATTCTTAGTATTAAAATATTTTGTATATGCATTTCCCAATCTTTTCGTAAACTCCAAAATACCTCCCTCTTCTAACTCATAAATCAGTAAGTGGTAGTGATTGGGCAAAAGGCTCCATTTAAAGATCTCTACCAACTTCTTACGTTTCAAGTCATTGTGTCCTAGTGTATTCCCTTGTCTTGTTCTTATTTTTCCCTCTTTGTTATTAAGTAAAAACAAGTTTTCAACAAAGCGCAAATAATCTTTTCTATTCAGAAAGATGTTTCTTTTTTCTACTCCTCTATTAAAGACATGAGCAATATCACCTACCATTAACTCTAATTCTATTTTGTTGTGGCCCCCGTGTCAACCTGCCAGGTTGACACGGGGGAACGGTGGTGCGTGTTAATTTTTTGTTTTCACACATAACAAAACCACCCCGTGAGGGGTGGTTTTGAAACTCTCTAAACTTTTATCCTAGAGCACGAGGCTCGAGAGATAAAGAGATTAGATAACTTATATCACGTTCATTGACACAGCTGGAGTCAAGAAGTTATTCAAGTTGAAGTTGTAGACGTTTGCATGTGCATCGCCGCTATCACTATCCCACTTGATACCTGTCATGACAACCTGGATTATACCGTCAGCATCTGCTTCAAGAACAACGCTGGTGGTAAATCTTCGAGTTGTGTTCTGATCAACCTTGAATGATGTTGAAACATCATCAGAGTCAACTGAACCTGAAGTTGTAATCGAGCTTACAGTCGTAGAACCTGTTGTTGACTGTGAAGTAGTAGCAAACGAGTTACCGTTTACACCTGCTGATGCCTGTGTAGAGGTTGCTACAACAGTATCCTTGTCAACCCAGAGGTCAGCGCCGAAGGCAGTGACGTCGAATGTGAAGGTAAATGTTGCTTGATCCTGTTCACCTGCATCATCAGCTACAAATGTCTTAACTCCTGTAGGAGTACCAACAAGGGCAACTGAGATACCGTCAACGAAGAATGCTTGAGCCTCTCCAGCAATGTTGTCTGTTACTGAAATTGCATCGCCTTGTTCATCTTCAGCATCAATCAAGTGACCACGAACAGTAGCAGTAAGCTTGTCACCAGAGGTGAAGGCACTTGCTTCTGTGTCGTTTACGTCAACTTTGATTGTGTAGGTTTCTGTATCACCTGCATCGATGGTCATATCTAGATCATCGAATACTATGACTGAAGTACCAGTAGCTGAAGCTGATGGGCTTTCACTTCCGATCTCAGTGTTACCGTGGTAGAGGTAAACAGTCTTTGCGATCTGGTTAACTGAACCAACTGTACCAGTTGAGGTTGCGAGAAGGACACCGATTTCATCAACCCAAGCGTCTGAATCATCTCCGGCTTCAAGCTCGAATTCGATGAGAGTGATACCGTTGGTATCGTTTGTATCATCTACTTCGTGAGAGAGAGCGTTTGGTGAATCATTTCCTTCGGTCAATTCAAGAGCGCCGGCTGAGACGTCTTCAAATGTCATAGTGACAGTGTCAGAGTCATCACCTGCTTCCTGATCAATACCTGCTCCGTCGATAGCGCGGATACCGTTATCTTCTACAGATACCAAGAAGTCCTGGTCTGTATCAGAACCATCGATGTTGTCTTGAGCTGTTACTTCAAGGGTGTACCTTGCTGTAGCATCTTCTTTGACAACGTTATTTAGACCACCGAAACGGATGGTGTAGATGTCAGAACCTTCGTCTGACCAGTCATCTTCATCACCGGCGTTTATAGTAGCGATCTTTGTACTGTCTCTGTAAAGAGAGAGAGTATCGATGTAATCCCAAGGCTCATCACCTAGGGCTTGGTTTGTTGCGTCGAACTGGAAGTCAATACGCTGAACTGAAAGGTCAGAGTCTTCTGCATCGAATTCAAACGCCATAACCTTGACTGTCTGTCCTTCCTGTACATCTTCGTTAGAAGGTGAACCTAGAACATCGAAGTCAGTGATATCTCCTTCCGCTCCGGGAGTAGAGATAGCGCCAGTTGAAGGTGTACCGGTTGAAGGTGTACCTGGAACTGAAGGCATAGATGAGTTAGCAGCTGCGCGAGACTTTGGTCCCCAGTAACCTACAGCAGGAGCGATTCCTGAAGCTGCTTGCCACTTTGCGACTGCGTTCTTTGTAAGAGCACCGAAATAACCCTTTGCTACGCCAACTGGCATAACAAGGTGTCCCTTGGATTCAAGGAGATTCTGAAGTGCGACAACTTCTGAACCAGAACTACCGAGGGTAAGGTCGGTGTTGAATGATCCTGTTGTAGCTGCTGCTGAACTACCTCCCATAGCTGCGATTTGCGCCATGAGAAGATCGATCTTTGCCTGTAGATCTGAAGTGCTCTGAGCTCCTGCTGTAACAGCGAAGCTTAGGGCTGCGATAGATCCTGCACTGTAGGCAGCGATTCTTGCGATTGTTTTACTCATTTTTAAATTTAAATACTAATGCGCAGGAGTGTCCCCAATGATTCTAAAGTGTCGGGTATAAACCTGCGTGGATTAATTTTGCCGACGACGGATAAGCCTTCGCCGGCAAGCTGATAATTCATTGCACCAATTAATTATAGATTGGCGCAAAACAAACACCTAAATGTACTGTGGATAACTCTGTAGATAAGCCCTGCAATGGGAGTAGCTCAGAGAGTATCGGTTTAAGATCATACCTTTTTGGACAGGCAAAGTCAAACAAATTACGGCCTAGATTAAGGTCTTACGAGCGAATACCTGCTCCATCTTTTTTCTCCGTGCTTCCTCAAGATTCCAGATTGGACCATGGAGAGAAGTTCCCGTTGAATGGTCTTCTCGCTACAGCCATCGATAAGAGGAGAAACGTCCTTTATCATGATCTCCTTTTTACGCTTGAGTAGGGCAATGATGGTGCTCTGTCTACTATTTTTCTTCACTGCAACCACGCCGAACTCTTTTAGATCGTTCACCTCTGAGGCTTTACCTGCGTGCATCTTTTTGTCAGCTTGCTGTAAATGTCCCTTAAACGATTGTTCTGTTCTATTCGATATTAAATAGTCCTTTTCATCCAAAAGCTCCTGTTTTGGCTTTACCACATAATTGTTTAGAGACACATTCTCTACTGGCTTTAGAAAACTATCTTGCAAGGTAACCCTTTCCGCTCCACTTTTAAGGTTCCTGTCCACATGGAAAAAACCTTCGTTCAAAGAAGAGTTACTGCCACTATAGGCATCTGCAGATAGATTCAGATTAAGAGAGAGCACATCGAACTCTTTGTTTATAATCCCATAATTCATGTCTGAAATAAGCCCTATTTGTTTGGATACAGACAAGAGAGAAGTTACTTCCAAAATATTCGCCCTCATGGAAACAATGGTTGAATCCTTCCCTTTCGAACTATCATCCCTAAGCAAAAGACTTAGAGACAAAAGTTCTGAACCGAGTGTTCTGAGTCTCCATTTCAAAGGTTCGTTGTCCTGAAAGAAACCGGTAATCAAGTACAGCGCGGAAACCAACTTCTGAGTCTTTTTAAAGACAAAAATAAAACTTTCATTTCCAGAGAAAAGCTGGAGTGGACCAAAAACTCCTTGTTCTTGGGTGTTTTTTATTTCTATGCTTTTGTTTGTGTCTCTTTCCATAAAGGCCTGTTTTGTCGCTTGTTTAATGTCTTTTTTACTGTCCTTTAAACTATATCACATTTTGTCCTTTATTGCAAGTCAGTTAATTATAGGACATTAGAGACATTAATTGCAATGCAAAAATCAGCAATGCTCCATGTGGTACTATTGTAGTCAAGACAAGCAAAACTATGGCTAAAAAGAAGAGACAGAATACGGACGAATCCTCCTCATGGTTTGAGAACATATCCAAGGAGACTCTGAATGCCGTTTTGGGGGTGCTCTCTGTGGTGGTGATGCTTTTCCTACTACTTGCGGCCATGGGTAAGGGCGGACCAGTGGGTGGTGGAACCTATGGGTTACTCACCTATTTGTTTGGTATTGGATACTACCTCGTGGCCATCGTTTTCCTCATGCTCGCCATCTCTTTCTTCCAAGCCAAGGAACGTGATTTTGCCCTACCCCAGATAACTGGCGCATTAATTTTCTTTGTATCGGCCCTTGGACTGACTGATCTACTTTTTAATAAAGGAGGGGTCATAGGCGGATTCATCTCTAACCCACTCGACTCGCTTTTTGGACCATACCTATCCGCTATCATCATGATGGCTCTCATCATCATCTCTTTATTGGTTATCTTTGATACAGCAATAAAACTCGACTTGTTGTACCTATTCGCCAAGATTTTCCAAAAGAAAGAGGTTGCGACAAGCATGGAGGACAGTGAGGTGGCTGCGGTGGAAAAGGCAGAAGAAGAAATGAGAGATAAATCCCCAGAAGAAACCAAGGGCAAAGAAATCGGATCTCTGGTCAAAAAAATGTTACCTAAGGACGACAGTGAGGGTTTTGTCCCTACAGTGACAAAAAGGCTCGGCAAACCATGGTCACCCCCACCCCTATCACTTCTAGAAAAGGATCGTGGTAAACCTGGTGTTGGAGATATAAAAGCTAATGCAAATCAAATCAAACGCACTCTTCTCAACTTTGGAATCGTAGTAGAGATGGATGAAATATCTATTGGACCATCAGTCACCAGATATTCTTTGAAACCAGCAGAGGGGGTGAAGCTCTCTAAGATACTTGGTCTACAAAACAATTTGGAGCTGGCACTCGCTGCACACCCAGTCCGTATAGAAGCACCGATCCCTGGCAAATCCCTCGTCGGCATTGAAGTACCAAATACCTCTAAGGCGACCATCGGCCTCGGCAGCCTTTTGTCTGAACCTGGATATGCAGAATCGGAGAAACCATTACTCGTCTCCCTTGGGCGTGACGTATCTGGACACACGCATTTTGCAAACTTGGCCAAGATGCCACACTGTTTGATCGCCGGTTCTACTGGTTCAGGAAAATCTGTGACTATACATGCGATGATCAATTCTCTCTTGTTCAGGAATCCTCCAGAAAACCTCAAGTTCATCATGATCGACCCCAAGAGAGTCGAGCTAACCTTGTACAACAAAATCCCCCATCTACTAACACCTGTCATCACTGATGCTAAGAAGGCGATCCTCGCACTCAAGTGGGCTGCTAAAGAAATGGATCGCAGATACGATATCTTGGAAAAATGTGCCGTACGAGACATCGACTCTTATCACAAAACAATCCTCTCCCCCGTTAACAAAAAAAGTAAGGGTGATGAAGAAGATGACGGACTAGATCCTATGCCATACATGGTGATCATCATCGACGAACTCGCAGACCTCATGCAGGCATACCCAAGAGAACTCGAAAGTGCCATCATCCGCCTCGCGCAGATGAGTCGTGCTGTCGGCATACACCTCATGCTCTCTACCCAGAGGCCTTCAGTGAACGTCATCACTGGATTGATCAAAGCCAACGTCCCTGCCCGAATCGCCCTACAGGTATCTTCACAAATAGATTCGAGGACAATCCTCGACATGGCCGGTGCAGAGAAACTGTTGGGTGCTGGAGACATGCTCTATGTAGGTGGAGAGATGTCCAAACCGGAACGAATACAGTCAGCATATATATCTGAAGGAGAAGTTAAAAAGGTTGTTAAGTACCTCACAGATACATATATGGATGACCTCAATACTCAAATAGACTTTACTAACGACAAGGTAGATAACTCTATCTTCTCTGCTACCCTCGGGGATGATGAGGCAAGCGAGGATGACGACGAGTTGTACGAGGAAGCCAGAGAAATAGTGGTTGGAGCAGGCAAGGCTTCTACATCATTCCTCCAAAGGAAGCTACGAGTGGGTTATGCTCGAGCAGCCAGACTGATAGATATGCTCGAAGAACGTGGAGTGATCGGCGCCGGATCTGGAGCAAAAGCAAGAGAAGTTATCGGTGCGACAAGTCCCGAATCAAATTTTGAAGATAAGGAAGAAGATGTATGAGAAGAGTAGAAATAAACCCTAGGTTTGTCGTCTTCACAGGATTTTTTGTTTTACTACTCGCCTACTCTTTGTATCAAGCCAGGTTCGTGATCCTCGGACCGCATATAAACATCGAGTATCCACAAGACGGCGACCTGGTAGATTCAAAAGTTTTCTCTGCGACAGGTCATGCAGAAAATATCGCTTATATCAGTTTGAACGACAGACCGATATACATAGATGAGCACGGAAATTTTGATGAGAAGATAGTGGCACACATAGGCCTGAGTACGATGTCCATCAAAGCCAGAGATAGGTTCGGACGAGAAACGGAAAAAATAGTGAGGGTTGTATATAAAGAATAAACATATGAAAAAAACAAAAATACCAAAACCACCGAAAGAAATGGGAGAAAGAAATGAATCCAAGAACATAGACTCGACACTCGATGCGATCAAGATGAAATTCGGAGAAGACTCAATCATGATGCTCGGTGCCAAGCCGAGAGTGGGTATAGACGCTATCTCCACTGGTTCTATAGGACTCGATGCAGCACTCGGTGTCGGTGGACTCCCTCGTGGTCGTATAGTAGAAATCTTTGGACCAGAATCATCTGGTAAGACTACCCTGTCTCTACATGTTATAGCTGAAGCACAAAAGCTCGGCGGTATCTGTGCGTTCATAGATGCAGAACATGCTATGGATCCAGAGTACTCGCAGAAACTCGGAGTAAAAATAAACGAGCTCCTCATCTCTCAACCCGACACGGGCGAACAAGCACTCGAGATAGTAGAGTCACTCGTGCGCTCGGGCAAGATGGATGTCATCGTCATCGACTCTGTGGCTGCGCTTACACCAAAGGATGAGATAGAAGGAGATATGGGTGCACACCATGTCGGCAAACAAGCGAGGTTGATGAGCCAAGCTCTCCGCAAGCTCACTGCAATCGTCGCCAGATCCAAAACTATAGTTATCTTCATCAACCAAATTCGTATGCAAATCGGCGTGATGTTTGGTAATCCAGAAACAACCCCGGGAGGCAAAGCCTTGAAGTTCTATACATCAGTCAGACTCGACATCAGACGCATCGCTCAGATCAAAAAAGGTGAAGAGATCATGGGGGGACGTATCCGTGTGAAGGTGGTCAAGAACAAAGTAGCTGCACCATTCAAACAAACAGAATTCGACCTCATGTACAACGAGGGTATCAGCCGTGAGGGAGAGATCATCGCTCTCGGAGAAAAGATGGGCATGGTCAAGAAGACTGGAAACTCTTACTCCTATACCCCAGAGAAAGATGGTGAGGAAATAAAACTCGGTCGAGGTTATGATTCTACTCGACAATTCTTAAGTGAAAATAAAAAAATCACTGATCAGATACTCAAAGAAATCCGCGCGAAACTAAAGGAAATATAGAAATATTGAAACCTTGCAAAAGACTCGAACTTTGAGGTAGTATTCTATCCGCACTTACTTGAGTTAGAGAAATCCCTTTTCTAGGAGAGCTTGGTGTGCCCTATCTCGTCGGGGAGTCTCCACTACCTCCGTGGATCGATATGACCGACAGTTCTGAGACAAGACAAGCCAAGTGAGAACTCGGGGACGAAAATGGCATTTATTTGCCAGCCATCAAACCGATGATTCTCAAAAAAGGTACCAGACCAACAATGGTCTGAATAACCTGCTCTTGAGTGCATTGCCACGGCTCTCCACCGTGGCTTCACTCTATATTTTTTGACTTTAAAAAACAGACCAGTAGAATACTCTTACAATGCTTGAATACAACGAAATAACTGAGAGAAAATACATCGTTTTCGAAGGTGAACCTTACGAAGTGCTAGACTCGCACGTCTTCCGCAAACAACAGAGAAAACCAGTGAACGCCACCAAACTCCGCAGTCTCCTCTCTGGGCGCATAGTAGAACATTCTTTCCATGTATCAGACAAAGCTGAAGAAGCAGACATCACCAAGCGTGAAGTAAAATTCTTATACAAAAACAAAGGAGAATTTTGGTTCGCAGAAATAAAAGATCCATCCAAGAGATTCAAACTCCCCGAAGACATGATCGGTGCTCCATCCAAATTCCTCAAGGATAATACTATTGTGGATGCAATGATGTTTGATGATGGCAAATCCGAGGAAGGCAAGATTATCGGACTCAAGCTCCCTATCAAGATGGACCTGAAGGTTACCGAAGCTCACCCCGCAGTCAAGGGCAACACAGCCCAGGGTGGATCAAAGATGGTGACTTTGGAATCCGGCGCAGAAATCCAGGTACCAATGTTCATAAAAGAAGGTGACATCCTCCGTGTAAACACCGACACTGGTGAATATACAGACCGAGTGAACGGCAACAGCTTCTAACAAAAAACCCTCACGATCGTGAGGGTTTTTTGTTTACCTGGTGACGTATGGGAGTAGCCCCATGAATCGTGCGCGTTTGATAGCCATAGAAAGAGCACGCTGGCTCTTGGCTGAAGTTCCTGTCCTACGCTTGCCCTGGATACGTGCGTGGGGAGTAAGGAATTTCTTCAAGGTATCTACATCTTTGTAGTCGATGTATTCGATCTTGTGATCTTTGAAGTAACACTGCTTTTTCATGATTTTATTTTAATTTTAATTTAGAAAGGAATATCGTCTGGGTTGATATCTTCTTCTGGATATTCGATCGTGTCGATCGGAGGTGCGTCGTTCCCTGCTTTTGGAGCTGGTGCACTTTTGGCCCCCGCATCGTATGAACCACTTTCTTTCCTTGGACCGAACTGCACTCTGTCGGCGACGATCTCTGTACGATATCTCTTTGATCCGTCTGCCGCATCCCATGATCTGGTTTGCATCCTCCCCTCTACCATCACACTCGCACCTTTCCTCAGGAACTGATTAGCAGTTTCTGCTTGTCTACCAAAGACTACTACGTTGTGGTAATCAACCGATTCTTGTTTGACACCATTCTTGTCTTTCCAAACTCGATTAGTGGCAAGCGACATACTGCAAACTTGAATTCCAGAAGGAAGAGATTTGAGCTCTGGATCGCGGGTGAGGTTCCCTATGACGATAGCCTTGTTGAAATACATATTTATTATTCTACCACAGGGTCAGCGACCGGAGCCTCGACTGCTTTGTCTTCATCAGCCTTTGGTTCTCCTGGAAGTTCTGGCAAGACAGCATTTAGGGCTGCTTCCCTCGCCTCTCTGGCCTTTTGAGCCATCTCGAAGGTGAAGGTTGTCTCTCTAGGTGTCTTAATAAGCAAAGATCTCAGAACCTCTTCGATCTTATCTACGCCTATTTTTATGGCTTCAACCTGACTTGATTCTGCTTCAAATTTCATCCAACCGATATAAGCTTCGTCTACAACATACTTGCGGGCACCAACACTTTTGGACATAGAGTACGCAAGCTCTTCGAGGTGAGGTTCCTCTGAATCAAGCTTGGTGGCCCCTGCCTTTTCTACAACAGAAACTAGTTTGTCGACCACTTTGGAGAGGTTTTCTTCAGTAACACTTGGCAATATGAGGTATCCTACCTCATAAACACCAGCTGTTCCTTCGTTCTCCTTGTGATCTTCTGTAATGGGCATGAGTCTTATGACTAATTGTTAAACTCCAAGCGTCCCACTCGTAGAGGGACGTACAGAAGGAGTCCCGATAGAGTATCACGCATAGACCCCCTAGGCAAGGTCTATTTTAAACATCCTTTTTGCGTTTTTGAGGAGAGCGCTTTCGATTATTTCGAGGCTCTCACCACGGATTTCAGCGATCTTTTTCGCCACCTCGCTCACATAACTTGGCTCATTCCTCTTACCTCTGTATGGTACTGGAGCGACGTATGGCGCATCTGTCTCAGACATGATCATGCCAAGTGGTGCATTCCTTATCACCTCATCATAGTCTCTGGCAAAAGTGATGACTCCTGTAAAAGATGTAGTAAAACCGATAGCCCAATATCTCTTGGCTTCTTCGAGTGTCCCCGTGAAGAAATGCGAATTGCCGCGGAGTTTAGGCCCGTGTTTTTGAACCAATGGTTCGAGTATTTCTAATACTTCGACGTAAGCCGAACGAGAATGGATCATGATCGGCTTGTCGTGTCCGAGGGCAAAATCAATTTGCTCCAAAAACAGCCTCTTCTGTCTTTCAAAATCTTCATCTTTATTTATTCGAAACAAATCTATCCCACACTCCCCTACAGCTACCACTTTTGGATGTTTTACTAATTCTTCAAACTTTTCTTTTTCAAAAACAATATTTGGATCATCTACAGGATGCACTCCGATACAAGCATAAATATTCTCATGTTGTCCGGCAAGCTCTACTGCCCATTTGGAAGTCTCATAATCTGTCCCTATGACTATGGTCTGTGTATCTGAAAGAGCGAGGCGCTCCATCACAGCCTCACGATCTGCATCATATTCATGGGAGTTTAGATGCGAATGTATGTCTATATACTTAGGCATCTTTGCGGAGGAACAGTGGCTGTTCTGGTTTTTTGTTTGATTTGACTAAGTTTTTTATTTGCTCTGATGTCTGAGGCATGAATGGATTGAGCATTCTTGCAACCGTATACAAATCTACAGATAATTCGCGAATAATTTTCTTTGCTTCTTCTTCGTCTGTTTTTATTAATTTGAACGGTTCCGTTTCTTGTATTCTACTATCCATCAAACCTATTTTGTCCCAAATTAAATTTATCGCCTTACCCAACTCAAATTTTTCTAAAGAATCAACAAATTCTTGTGGGATTGATTTATCTGGCACAGATACTGGTTCAGTCAAATTTTTCTCTGCCATGGTCATAATACGTGAAGTGAGATTGCCTATACCGTTCGCTAAATTTGCATTGTATGTCTCATGGAACCTCTCCCAAGTAAAATCTGAATCCTCAAAGGTGGATAATTCTCTGCAAACAAAATACCTCAACGCCTCCGCACCATACTTTTCTACCACTTCGAAAGGATCCACTGTATTACCCAAAGACTTGGACATCTTCTGTCCCCCCGCACCATTTATAAACCCATCTATGACAATAGTGTGGGAGGTTGGAAGATTCACAGAGAGAAGCATCGCTTGCCACATGGCCGACTGCTGACGGAGATTATCCTTGCCCGCGTATTGAACAGGGGTGCCGTTTTTCCAAAATTTATCAAAATTAGCCTCATCCTCGGGCCAGCCCAAGGTAGAGATATAGTTCACCAAGGCATCAAACCACACATACATAACATGGTTATCATCTCCGGGCACAGGCACTCCCCAACTCATCTTCTCTTTCAGTCTAGAGATGGAGAAATCCTCTAGTCCCCTCTCTACGAATGCTTTGATCTCATTAAATCTAAAATCTGGTACAACAAAATTTGGATTCTTCTTATACAAATCAAGGAGTGGTTTCTGATATTTAGAGAATCTAAAGAAATAATTCTCTTCTTCTCTGACTTCTAGTTCTAAGCTCGGATGGAGTGGACAATACCCGTCAACGAGCTCTGAGTCTGTTTTCTCCAGCTCGCAACCCACACAATATTTAACGGTGTAGTTCTTCTTATAAATATCTCCAGCCTGATCGCACTTCTTCCAGAATTCCTGCGCGGCTTTTACATGATGTGCATCGGTAGTACGGATAAAGTGAACATCAGGAGAGATGAGAAGTGACGGATTTAATACTTTGAACCTTTCTGCATATCCATCTACATAATCCTGAACATCTTTACCTGCATCAATAGATTTCTGCCAAATCTTCTGGCCGTGCTCATCTGTGCCTGTATTAAAAAACACATCAAACCCTTCGAGCTTCTTCCACCTTGCTATAACGTCCGCACGGATAATCTCCATCGCAAAACCGATGTGCGGATCTGCATTAACATACGGTAAGGTGGTAGTGATGTAGAAACTCTTTTTTTCGTTCATTTTATTTTTCTGGAACTTTCTCCATATGTCTACTCATCTTCTCTGTCTCAAAGTCTGAAAGTAACTCCATCAATATGGTGGCCACAGGCACAGAGATAAGTAACCCCAAGAAACCGCCCAAATATCCTCCAACCAAAAGGGCGAGGATCGACACCATAGGAGGCACCCCGACCACCTTCTTTACCACCAGAGGATATATGAGGTGGTTCTCAAACTGCTGGATGATGACAAATAGGCCGGTTACCACCAACGCCTCGGTCATACCCCCACCCGAAAAACCGATGAGTACTGCGGGAATAGCGGCGACGATCGGACCGAAAAGAGGGATGATCTCCAAGATCCCCGCGAAAACAGCGAGGAGCAATGCATGCTGAACCCCTATGAGTAAGAGTCCGAGGTAAACCAAGATAGTGATGATCACTGCGAGCATCATCTGTCCCTGCATCCACAAACCTATCTTGGCCTGAGAACGCTTCCAGAGATTCACTATGTATTTCTCTTGTTTCCATGGTGTGACGATCCTCAAGAACTTGCCTACCCCATCTTCTTGTACTGCCAGATAGAAAGAAAGAATGATAATGATAATGAAACTGAAAAATCCACCGAAAATAAACGAGACGCTGGAGAGTGCGCCCTTGGAAAATGAAGAGACGATGGAGTTGGCTTGATTCGCCAAGTCTTGAACAGAGATCGTCTTGGTCACATTGCCAAAGACGCTGGTAGAACCAAAGGCATCAGAAAACGCAGGATCCTTCACTAAAGCGCTCGAATACTCTGGGAAAGCCCGAACGAAATTCGACAATTCTCCGAGGAGGGGCAGGAGCAAAAAATAGAACAAGAAAGCGAAGACAAGGGCGCCGGATATATATACACCAAGGATAGAGGGTATCCTGGGGATCTTCCTCTCCTTGGCCCAAGTGGCCACCGGCTCCAGTGCAGAAGCGATCACTATAGAGGTTAAGAAGATCAAGATCAGATTACTGATAGAAAAGAGTGCGAGTGTGCCTACTATGACCAAAACAGCCCTGATCCAAGAGCCCGTGGTTATGTCTAGTAGCTTTATTTCCCCTTCATTTTCTCCGGAGGCTTTCATTTGCCACATAATACCACGCGGACTATTTTTTAACAGAAAGGAGTTTTAGAGTATCTACGAGCTCTTTTTGATCTTTTATGTTGCCTATGACCGCGAGGTTCAGACCTTCGTTTTTGAAAATATCTCTGGCTACTTTCTGAATATCTTTGGCAGTGACCCCCTCTATCTCTTTCTTGATTTCATCTGGAGTTTTTATTTTTCTTTTGATTATCTCTTGGATACCGTTAAATTCTGCAAGAGAGTCGCTGGTCTCAAGACCCAAATACAAATGCCCGGTCATAAAATCCTTTGTTTTCTTTAGCTCTGCATCACTGACCAGTTCAACGGTTAGCTTCTGACATTCTTCAAGCAAGACCTTCACTACTTCCACTATGCGTTTGTTGTCTACACCTGTGCTGATGGAGAAAAATCCGTGGTCAGTATATGTGTCCGCAGAACTACGAACATAATAACAAACGCCCATCTCTTCCCTCAATTTATTGAAGAGTCTAGAAGACATGCCTGCACCGAGTACTCCAGAGAGAACAGAAAGCGCCCTAGTCCTTTTATCAAAAGCATCATAGGCTCTGAAACCCAAAACCATATGGGTTTGATCTGTCTCTTTTTGTTTTACTAAAATTTTAGGCTCCTTTTGTGATTCTACGACTTTTTTCTTTGGAGATTTCTTTCCTTTGGATATTTCTTTGAAATACTTCTCCGCGGATTTGAAAACTTGTTCTGGAGAACACTTCCCGGCGACCACGAGAGTGGTCGCACTCGCTACATAGTGTTTGGATCTATACTCGACAAAATCTCCACGCTTCATCTTGCTGATATTTTCTTTTGGACCTGCGATGCCCCACCCAGCAGGTTGATCTCCGTATAAAAGCTCCATGAACAACCAACCAACCAATGTTTGAGGTAGATCTTCGTACATGTTGATCTCTTGTATGATCACCCCCTTCTCTTTCTCCATCTCTGCTTCTGGAAATGTTGGGTTCAGATACATGTCAGAGATGATGTCGACGATCTGGTTCAAATGCTTGGATTCTGCCTTGGCATAATAGCCGGTGAATTCTTCTGTTGTGAAAGCATTTGATTGGGCACCAAGACCGTCGAGCTCCTGGTTCACGTGCATAGAGGTTGGCCGTTTTTTGGTCCCTTTAAAGCACATATGTTCTAGGAAATGTGAAATGCCATTTTTGTCCTTGGTCTCATACTTTGAACCCGCCTCAACCAGGGTCAGTACAGTAACCGTATTTGTATCCTTCATGGGCACTACGACCACCCGCATACCATTCCTCAGTACCTTTTTCTTGTATTGCATAGGCACACAGAATATCTTATTTGAGTACTTCCTTCAAATCTAAAAACTGCTCTCTTATTTTATAAGTATCCCCATGTTTAAGTAGCCCCAGATACGAAGCTCTAGTTTCTTTAGATTGATTCGTTTTCAGATTCTTCAACACCCTCCTCTTAGTAGCCGTCCTTAGTATCCTGTGGGTCGGAAAGTGAATCCAACCGAGGAAATCTACTCCGGAAACAAGGGTTTTGATAGAGACCTTACTAGGGTGCAGTTCTAGCTTTAGTTTCTCCGATAGGAACACCTTCATAGACCCGAGAGTATTTGTTAACCCTGATTTATCTGGAGACAGAAGAACGAAATCATCTGCATAGCGGATGTAGTACTTGATTTTCAGTTTATGCTTCACAAAGTGATCAAACTCGTTCATGTAGATATTGACCAAAAGTTGAGAGGTGAGGTTTCCCAGAGGTAGTCCCTTGCCTTCAGTGCTAGAGTTAAAGCTTTCTATCACTCTCTCCAGAAGATTGAGAGTGTCTTTGTCTTCTATGTATTTGGTAAGGATATTAAGCAAGATTTGGTGATCTATGGAGGCAAAGAATTTGCGCATATCGCACTTCAGTGTCCAAGAAGTTTTGGTGTTATTCTTTGAGATCTTGTAACCAAAACTTCTGAACCTGTTCAGGGCCTTGTGTGTACCCTTATTCAAACGGCAGGAATATGAGTCATGGATGAACTTCTTGTCGAAGTATGGGTATAAGACTCTGTATATAGCATGGTGGAGTAATCTGTCTCGAACTGATGCTTTGTGAATATTCCGAGGCTTGGGATCTGAGATGTTGAAGGCTTGATAATCTGAGTGACTGTATGTCTTGTTCAATAAGTCTTGATGGAGGTCAAATATATTTTCTGAAAGATTTAGGCTAAAGATGGCAACATCTTTTCTTTGTCTTTTACCACAAATGAATTCCTCCCATGCTTTGTATAAATTTTCTATTGATATGATACTCTGATAATTCATGAACACTAATCATACTCAATACCCCCCCCCGAGAAGCACCCATGGTGCTCCTCAAATCGAAAGATGCATACAGACTTTGGCTTAAGATTGAAAGAGACCTGCCCAAGGTTGAAAGATTGGGTATCGGAAACAAAATTGATTCTACTTTCCTAGAGTTCTTGGAAATTCTATTTGTATCTAGCTATACAGCCCTAGACAAAAAACTTTTGCTGCTTGGACAAGCGATGTCAAAACACGATTCTCTCAAATTTTTCTGCCAGATTGCTTGGGAAAACAAATTGATTCATACATCAAAGTATTCTGAGCTTTCAGCCCATCTTGAAGAGATTGGAAGAATGCTTGGTGGCTGGCGAAAGGGGCTACAAACAAAACTCCCAGCCAATTAGGTCGGGAGAAAAACAGCATTTTCGAGAGAACGCACGATTGCCAGCGTTCCACCTGTTGTCGTCGCGGCGCCACGTGTTCACGTTCCACTTGCCATCATCGGCATTCCAGTTCACGTTCACGACACAGGAAGCATTGTTCTCGTACGAGGTTACATCCATACCACCGCCAGCCGATCACTCGATTGGTTGTATTTTATTTGGGACATATAAGTCCTCCACAACCCCGTACCAAATCTTGTTATTTTTTAAAGAAAATTATTGCTCTCGTGTATAAGACGTATCCAATACACTCTCACATATAATTCTCCCAAACTGTGCCAAGAAAGCCGTGGCCATCTTGCTCACACAAGTTCTCAATCATTATACAAAAAAATGGACCCTTCAGTTTCGAAGGGTCCAAGGTTCCTAGGTTCCAAGAATCAGAGAGACTCAAGGAACCAAGATTCAGCGAGAGAACGCACGATCGCCAGCGCTCCACCCGATGACGTCGCGGCGCCACGTGCCCACGTTCCACCGGCCAACATCGGCAAGCCAGCGCACGACCACGACACAGGAAGAGGTGTAGAAGAGGTTGGCGAACCCGTTGTTCAAGAGTTCGCCCTCCTTGCCTCCCTCCTGCTCCGTGATGAGCTTCTGGATCACGGCACAGACTTCAACTTCGGTGAAGATGTGCCCGTTGCCGAGCATCTCTTCGATCTCCTTGTCCGTCATGTCGCGTGGGAGTGCAACGCTCTTCGACACGATCGGCTTCGCCTGCTCGCCTTTACCAACCTTGGCAAGAACGAGATCACGGAAACCGTCGTAGATGAAGAGGTCGGAACGGGTCTGGAAGAACTCGTGGTAATAGGGAGCGGGCATCTCCGTCACAGTGAATTTCACCGTGTCGTCGAGGATCCCGCGAGCGACCTGCCCACCACCGATCTTCTTGACGAGAGCGTTAAGCTCCCCTTGCGTCCAGTCCTTGGTCGTCCAGTTCATCGCTGTCTCCTTGGGCTTCGTTGCCCAAAAGATTTTGCCTCTCACCCGAGGCGGGGTCGTGGCCAAAAGACCACCTTACAAAGTGCTGTTACCTATATATTATACACACAAATAACCTCATTTGTCAATAGGACAAATGGGCCTTATTTTATAGCTTCTTTTAGGTCTTCTATTTTTACTCTTTTTTGTTCTCCAGTATCTCGATCACGAACAGTCACTGTATCCAAAAGTTCTGGATTCTCGCCGAGAGTGTCGAAGTCGATAGTGATGCAGTACGGAGTGCCTATCTCATCTTGTCTTCTATACCTCTTACCAATGTTGCCGTTGTCGTCCCAAGCAATCCACTGGTTAAATTCTTTCTGTAACTTTGCCCTTATCTCCTTTGCTTTCTTTACCAACTCTGGTTTGTTTTTCAGGAGCGGAAAGACCGCGGCCTTAAGCGGTGCGATTTCCTTAGGTAATTTCAGATACATCCTCGATTCTCCACCAAGATCATCTTCTCTGTACGCAGACAGCAGTATCGCGAGGATCGTCCTGTCTACCCCCAGAGATGGCTCGATCACATGAGGGACAAATCTCTCCCCAGTTTCTTCATCAAAATACGAGAGGTCTACTGTGCTCGAAGCAGAATGAGCAGAGAGGTCAAAGTCTGTTCTGTATGCGAGGCCCCAAAGCTCCTTACGGCCAAACGGATAATCGAACTCGAAGTCAATCGTACGTTTACTATAGTGGGCACGGTCACCATCCCCCACTTCTAATTCATACACCTCTTCTATGCCGACTGCCTTTGCAAAATCTTTCATCTTATTTCTCCATTCTTCAAAAGATTTCTCCCAATCCTTCTCCCTTATAAAATATTCTACTTCCATCTGCTCGAACTCTCTTTGTCTAAATATAAAATCTCTTGGAGATATTTCATTCCTAAATGCTTTACCGATCTGGGCAATGCCGAAAGGAAGTTTTGGATGATGGGAATCAATAATATTCTTGAAATTCACAAATATACCCTGAGCTGTCTCTGGTCGTAAATAACTAGTTACAGCTGATTCACCGGCACCTACTGATGTCTGGAACATCACATTAAACTTCTCACCACTTTCTAGTGGGTCTGCAAATCCAGCCACATGACCGCTCGCTTCCCATACTTTGGGGTTCATGATGATCGCCGCATCAAGGCCATACATGTCATCTCTCTCATCCCTGAACATTTGGAGCCAGACTTTTTTCAAATTCTCTTTCAACAGAACTCCCATAGGACCATAGTCAAAGCTTCCTGCAAGGCCACCATACACAAGAGACCCTGGGTATATAAACCCTCTACCCTTGGCAAGAGATATCACTTTTTCCATCAATTCTGGGTTTTTGTCTTTCATTCTTGGTATTTTAGCTTACCACCACATCATTTAACAACCAGCTCGTCTCCTTGGACAAATGTCGGATCAGAGTTGATTCGTGTAGTGACTGAAGGAGCGTTCACACTCATGCTCTCTGAGGTAAAGGCGTCTGTCCCAGAAAAAGAAATCCCCTGCACCAGGATTGGTGTCGTACCAATCTGACCGATGGATGGAGTCAGAGAGATTTTAAAAGAAATCTCTCTACCTGGAGCAGAAAACCCTGTGCCAGACAAAAGAGTAGTCGCCTGCCAAGTCACTATCCTGGTTGTCTCATCAAAAGTAATGGTTTCTGTCTCTGGACTTGTTTCTCCGAGCCACTTCACATTTGAGCCAAGGGTCGCCACTACCTTCGGATTATAAACATCATTCCTTGTGTTACCGAGATTCATCGTGATGGTATAAGTCGTCTCTGCCTCTGCCTTTGGTGGAACAGGGCCAGTGTTTTGAAATGGCCCACGAGAGTATACAGCCTTAGCAGACAGAGCTACCTCTGAGGCAATCTTCACTGAATTGTTTTTGGTGGCTACCAGGTTTAGTGATGTGTCTCTGCTCTGCGGTTCTGCACTAAAATTACTGGTGAGGGTGATTTCAGAGTTTTTCTGGCTTCCGGAAGCTGATGGTAAAGAAGCAAAACTGAACAAAACTTCCCCCTCATCGCCCGGGCCAATAGTAGAAAGTTTACTATTACTTGTCTTGTCCCAAGTTATTGTGTTGTCTACAGAATTATAGAACCCTCCGTTTTGAGCCTTCACAGAAAATTTGTCCAGAATATTACCAGCGAGTTTGACTTGAACTTTGGCATTCTGAATATTCGACGGTAGATTGTTTTTGTAAGACACGCTAGCTTGGATACTCTTGCCACCTGGAGCAACGTACGGATTCGAAGTATCTCCATTCAACCTCACAGAGAGACCCACTGACGATCGGTTTATAGAAACAGTTTCGGATAAAGCAGTTATGGGTGTGGTGAACTTTTCTGGATTATCACTACTGCCAAGACCTGTATAAAACCTGAAAGTTCTTTCTTCTTCATTCTCTCCAGAGATAACGCCCTTGATCATCACTGTTCTTTTGTCTCCTGGGGCCAAGTCGCCCAGTGACCAGACATTGTTTGAGAGAACTGCTTTGGGCACAGACTCTACAACAGAATAACCGTATGGATATTCGCCCCTAACCAAAATACCTTTGAGTATCTCGTTTGAATTAGATACAACAGAGATTGTGGTGGTGAAAACTTCTCCAGATGCTACCGAGGGACTCCTTTCTATGGTCATGGTCACCGGCGCTGAATTTATATTTACTTCATAAACCTTTTCTTTGGTAAAAGTTGCATTCGATCCTTTTACTTTATAGCTCAAAGATATGCGGATCTCTTTGACGTCTCCTTTTTGCCCGAACAGTATGGCCTTCTCATTTATAACTATCTCTCTTCCAGAAGATATCTCCTCTAATGGAAGTCTCTTGTCTTCCTGATTAATGTTTGAATCTTCTGCTGATCTACTACCCTCTGGATAATCTATAAACATGTTCACAGATGTAAGATCCGCGTTGTTTTTGTTCAAAATTGTTACCCCTAATTCTATTGGGTCGCCTGCAGAAACAGACACTGGTCCAAGGATACTGATCTCCACATTTTTTGAAGAAACCAAATTACCTCCACCAAAATATACAAAAGCGGCCAGGCCTGTGGCTATCACAAAAAATATAACAGCAAAAATAAAGAATTTTCTCATAATGGGGTGGCCTTCTGTGTCTTTTTTTTGATGAAGGAGCATCTCATCGAGTTCCCTACCTTGCCAGTCTGGGGGGATATCGGTCGGTTCGTCTGGATTCATGTGCACTCGTGAATCACTCGGATCTTTGTATCTAGTGCGCGAGTAAAGAGATTCGTCGAGCGCACCAACCTTGCTCTTCTCTTCTTTCATCAGGGTATTATAGCATTTATACCAATCCGGTTGTCCTAATGCCCTGGTTAATAACTTCTATTATTTTCTTTTTATTTTTAATCACAATATCAGATAATTCTTTGTTGAATTCTCCTCTAATAACTTCTTTGGGAACATCTCGCTCTGCCAAATAACCCAAGTGGTACAAGATTCTCGACACTAGAACAATCTCTATGGCCAGGGCCGTATCTGAATCCTCGGTCAGGTTCGCTGAGGTTATAAAAATATCTTCTATGGCATCAAAGAGTTCTTTGTGCTTTTCTTCTCCTTGAACGAGTTTCTCGAGCAAGAAAAGTGCCTGAAACAAAGACTTGGCCAAATCTTTGTTGGTCTTCTGAAGTGGAGAGATGCTCTTTAGTAAAAATGAGCTGGTAACTCTCCAATTAGATTTTCCTTTGATCAAGGAGATACTAGAAAGTGAGAGCGGTTCAAGCCCAGCCCTTAGCTTCGAGTTTTCCTTGCGTGTACCAGATGCCCTGGCGAATATGACGCCCAAATCCCTAGACAAAATGGTGTACAAGCCATCAGCTTCCCTGATTGGCAAAAGTGAGAGAACGATGCCCTTGGTCGTATAGATGTTATATGACATTAAGAAACTATCTCTATATTGGTGAGTCCCCTAATCTCTTTTTCAAATTTATCAAAAACGTCTTCTTCACCTGACTGTATTTGATAATCCATCTTGTCGCTTGGTTTTAGATTTCTTTCTTTTCTCAAATCTTGGATAGTTCTGACCACATCACGCATTCTGCCTTCGAGTATGAGCTCTGGAGTAAGCTCTGTATCGAGTTCAACTCCATCTATATCCTTATTAGAGACGGATTTTACATTAACCTCTTCTTGGACTATGTCCCCGTAGGCCCCCCCTAATCTGACAAACAAAGAAGAGAGTGGTTGCCTGACCTTGATATTAGCCTTGGACCTGGCCTCTAATGCTTGGGTGACGATCTTCCTGGTCTCTTGCATATTATCCAAAACCTTAGGGTCGATCTCTCCTGCTTCTGGCCACTTATCCAGATGCACGCTCTCTGGGTCGGCTTCTAAACGCAACTTCTGATACAGATCTTCTGCAAAAAATGGAGCGAAAGGAGCAAGAAGTTTGGAAATTGTTTTCAAAACAAAATATAGATTTTGCTTGGATTCTTTATCTCCTTCTTTTAACCTATCCCTCGACCTACGCAAATACCAAGTAGACAAGTCGTCCACAAAATCCCTGAGTGCCCTGGTTGGTTCAAGTAACTTATAGGCGTCGAGCTTGCCTGTCATATCTCCTACGAGCTGATTCAGTCTGGAGAGAATCCATGTGTCGAGGGGATTATCGTTTAAAGCCGGAGCATTCTTCTCTTCTCCTCTGTCTCTATAAAGTTCATAAAAGGTATGAATATTATCAAGAAGATTAAAAATCCTTTTAGAAACTTCATCTACAGAACGCTCATCGAATCTCTTGGACTCCCCAGGTTGGTTCACTGAGTACATCCACATGCGCAAAGTATCAACACCATATTTATCCATCATCTCCCAAGGATCAACCACATTGCCTATCGACTTGGACATTTTCTTGCCATCTTTATCCAGAATATGTCCGAGGCAAATAACATTTTTATATGCGAGTCCCCTGTCCATGAGTACACCGATAGCATGTAGAGTGTAAAACCAACCCCTTGTTTGATCTATCGCTTCAGAAATAAAATCTGCTGGATACAGGACGTCCTTAAAATCTCCAGGGTTAACTCTGTCTAAGGCGTCTTGAGCAAATGGCACAGCCCCAGAATCGAACCATACGTCCATCACCTCTTTTACTCTCCTCATCTCTTTGCCCTCATCGCTTATCAAAATGCATTCATCTATATAAGGTTTGTGTAGATCAACCGCAAAATTCTTGTCATGTGGCATCGGGGCAAAAGGTAAATTCCTAACCTCTGCGTTACTGAAGCGCACAAAGTCGCTCACATAAGCGTGTGTGTTGGGCATCTTGTATTCTTTATTTTCAGGAAGATAGAGCCCGGATGTAACGTATAGAAGCCAGGCTGGACCACCATGTGTAACGATAAGAATATTTTTATCCTTATATTTTTCTTCTATCTCATATATGAATTCACCCATCCTCCTGCGTACATCCGAGAGTGATTCTCCGCCAGGCATAGTCTGAGTGAACCAGTCACGGCCCGAAGAATACATCACCTGATGATATTCATTCCAATCTTTACCATCAAACTCGCCTGGGTCTATTTCTTGGATTCTCTTATCTAGGACAATATTCTCTTTCGAATAACCCAGAACATCTGCGACAATGTTAGCTGTCTCCTGCGTACGAGTGAACGGCGAAGAGATAATGAGATCTATCTTCTCGGTCTTCAGTCTATTAGCAGAATCAAGTGCTTGGGCCTTACCCTCTTCGGTCAGGTGGTCATCAGCTTGTTTCTTAAAACTGACCACCTCTTTCTTATTTCCTTCTGTACCACCGTGCCTCATCACCAAATACTTGTTCCCTGATTTTTTGATCCTCTGCCTCAATGTTTCTATAGAATCCACGACAAATCTCTCTTTCCCATCTTCTGTCTGCCAGATAGGAAGTGGTGTACCCCAATACCTCTCTCTAGAAATCGCCCAATCTTTGACTTCTCTGAGCCATTCACCAAATCGTCCGTCTTTGGTGTGTTCGGGTTCCCAATTTATCTTTTGGTTTTCACTCACAAGCTTATCTCTAAGCTCGGACATGCGGATGTACCAAGAGTCTCTGGCGTAGTAAATCAATCTGGTTTTACATCTCCAACAAAACGGATACGAGTGTGTGTAGTTTTCTTTCTTGAAAAGTAGATTTCTGTTTTGTAAATCTTTTAAAATATCTACAGAGATATTCTCATCTACAACTGATTTACCCTCTAACCAATCAGTTCCTTTTACAAAAGTTCCATCAGGTGTAACCAGATGTTCTTTGGGTAAACCGACCTTGGTGCCCAGGTCAAAGTCTTCTTGTCCATACATGACTGCGGTATGCACGATACCTGTACCATCTTCTGTGGTGACAAAATCTGCGGTATAAACTTTGTGGACCTTGTCTGACTTATCTTTGAGGAATGGGTACGGAGGCTCATAACCCATACCAACCATTTCTTTTCCTTTGTGTTCTGCGATTATTTCATATGGTCCATCTATTATGGACAGTCTCTCTTTGGCCAAGACGAGAATCTCCTCACCGACTTTCACCTCCACATAAATTATGTCTTCACCGACGGCAAGTGCGAGATTCCCCGGCAGGGTCCAGGGGGTGGTAGTCCAAGCCAAGAAATAAGCGTTTGGAAAACCGATAATTTTAAATTTGGCATAAATAGAAAGATCTTTGACATCCTTATACCCCTGTGCGAGTTCATGAGAAGACAGCGCAGTACCACAACGAGGACACCACGGGACTACTTTGTAATCTTTATATAAAAGCCCTTTCTTTTCTACATGAGAGAGTATGGACCAGATCGATTCAATAAATGGGTTATGAAAAGTAAAATATGCATGACTTTGATCAGCCCAGTAACCAATACGATCGGTAAACCTCCCCCATTCATCTATATACCTCAGGACGCTCTTCTTACATTCAGCATTAAATTTATCTATACCAAAGTTTTCTATTTCTTTTTTAGATTTTAAACCCAAATTTTTCTCCGCTTCTATCTCCACAGGAAGACCGTGTGTATCCCAGCCCGCTTTTCTGCGAACATGAAAACCCTGCATTGTCTTGTATCTGGGTATCGCATCTTTGAATGAACGGGCCTCTACGTGGTGTATAGCTGGGAGACCGTTCGCTGTTGGCGGTCCCTCATAAAATACAAAGTCACCCTTTGGAGATTCTTTCTCCAGGGTTTTCTCAAAAATCTTGTTCTTTTTCCAAAATTCAAGGACTTTTTCCTCTCGTTCTGCTCTTTGGGATTTGGGCCCTTTATCTTCAGGCATTGTCAGACTACTCTAACATTTTTAAAAATTTTAAAAAAGAAGAGGACCCGCGAGGGTCCTTGTTGTTTATCTCACCCATTCTGGGTCATCGAAATCCATCTCCGGTGACCGCCGAGCACCTGAGCCACGACATGTTTCTTGTCGTGCTTGGACGTGTCGATGACGAGGTCGAAAGCATCCTGCTCCCAGATCGAACCGGGATACAAATCTCGATACCTCAACTCATCGTCATCATCCCGTTTCAGGATGGCGGCGAGGACCTCGTCGAGAGACTTGCCGGGGTAATCAAGTATCCGTCTCGTCGCCCGAACACCCGGAGGGCACACCAGGAGGATCTTGAAGGCATGTGGCATGAAGAAATGCGGCAGACGCCCATCGCAGACCACGTAGTCGTGCTCTGCGAATTTCTGGATCATCATGTCGCACACCAGGTCATGCCCATCTTCTGGGTGCTTACGGTTATGCTCTGCGAAAGCCTCGATGCTCGGAAAGCCGAGCTCTTCGGCCTTGGCCCGCATGATCGAACCACCACTGACGAAACGATATGGGAGCCTCACGAACCGCTCCCTCAGGGCGGAGACGAGGGAGGTCGATCCTACTCCAGACTGGCCGGTGATGGAGAACTGATTCAGGTGGCGCAAGGCTGTATCCTCGGTCGAGTGGTTGTCTACTGTCTGAGGGTAGACTAGATCAAAAAAACCGTCTTGTAAACTACATCCTTTCAGGAGTTGGGATACCGAGTATGGTCAGACCATTCTTCATCACTGTATTAAATGCTTTGGTGACAGCGATGAGGTATGCGGATTCTGGTTTATCAGAAAGGATCTGTTCTCTGGCATACAGGCTGTTGAAACTCCCTGCAAGTTGAGTCAGATAAGTGGTGATGTGGCTCGGTGCGAATTCATCCATCGCATTCTCTACTACTTCTGGAAATCTGTAGAGAAGTTTCTCTATCTCATAGTTTTCTTCTATCTTGATATTTGTATCGGCGGATTTATCTGCTTTTTCCAATATGGAGTTAGTTCGTGCATAAGCATATTGGAGATAGACACCAGAATCTCCTTCGGTAGAAACAGATTTTTCCAAATCAAAAATAATATCATTCCCTATCGACTGCCTGAGGATCATATATTTGATCGCTCCTATGGCCACCTCCTCTTGGGCGATGTCTCCTTTATCTGAGATAATTTTCTTAACATCTTCAATCAAATCTTCTGCGGTGATAATCGTCCCAGTTCTAGACGACATCTTTCCGGAGGGTAGCTTTAGGACACCATGAGATAAGTGCCTCAGCTTGCCATTTAATTCTGGGAAGATTTGGCTAATCGCCACTTCCACAACATTGAAGAAAGCATCCTGCTCATTCGCAGTTATGGTTATGGATTCGTCGTATACAAATTTATTCTTTTTAATTTTAGCCAAACCGACTTCCTTAGCCTCATACGTTGGCAACTTTTCTGAGTTTAAAAAGACTCTAGTATGTAGACCGAATTTTTCACCTTTAAAAATGATTGCTCCCTCGCTTTCTTCAAAGACCTCGCCCGCGTTTTCTAAAACTAATTTCTTTCCTATTTCCCCAGCTTCGCTCTCATAAAAGTGGCCAGCAAATTCGCTACCTAGCCTTTTGTACATAAGCTCAAAATCATCTAGAGAATTTTGTCTGCCGGATTCATACAGAGCGTTAACCTTGCTATCTGATTTATCATAAATCTTTTTGTTGATCTCTATTATTTCTTTTTTAGCATTTTCATCATCTTCATAAGATTTGTGTCCGAAAGCATAAGCTCCAGTAAAGTCACCTGATTGTTTTAGTGCCCCCCATATAGCCTTGGCGACATGGAGTCCGACATCGCCGTGATAGGTAACGGTTTTTACATTTGCCCCATTTGCCTTGATCATCCCAGCCACAGATTCGCCGATGATATTGTTCATCATGTGACCAATATGAAATTCTTTGAATGGGTTTGGCTGTGTATGTTCAACCAAGAACTTTTTATCTTCCAGATTAGAATTTTGACCAAAATTATCTCCGGCATCAATGATCTGTTTGAGTGAGTTTAAAAAGAATTTTTTGGAGAGATAGAAATTGATAAACCCAGGGCCGGCGATTTCTACCCTCTCTATGTCATCTGTCTTGTTTTTATCCAAATATTCAAATATCTCTTGTGCACGGGTACGACGCTTGATCCCCACATTTGTAGAATAATCCCCCATTTTTAGGTCCGCGGGGTGCTCCACCACAAAGTCCGTATCCTGTATATCGAGCCCCCTTAAGGCCTCTTTTATCAGTATTTCTATAGTATTTTTCACCTCCTCATGATACCCGAAAGGAGGGTGGATAGAAATATGTAAAGAAACCTGCTCGTTAGAGCAGGTTGTACAGCTAAGCCAGGAGCTTGTCGAGAGTCGTTCGGAAATCCTCCCAGACTTCTTCAATATCACGACTCGCGTCGATCTGGATGACTCGGGCGAATTCAGAGAACTCACCGTAGCCACGACGCACCCTCTTGTGGAACTCGAGGTCCTTATCGTCGAAGGAGTTCGTATCCGTCGACCGACGCTTCCTCCCCAGACCGATCTCCGGATCTATATCCAGATAGACGTATATCGGGGCGACGACACCACTCATCATCTCCTCTCTCACCACTCGGAAAAGCGAGATGAGGCCGTGATGCTCTTCGCCCCAGATCTGGTAAGCGAAGGTTGAAGCATCAAAACGATCCGAGACAACATTCGCACCACGGAGAAGCGCGGGCATGATCTTCGTTTTGAGGTGATCGGCTCTCGCGGCCCAGAAGAGATGGAACTGTGCCTCTGCTGATAGATCCTTTCCTCTCTCCGAGAACAAGAGGCCCCTAATCTCCTCGGCGATCGGGGTACCACCTGGCTCTCTGGTAACAACCAGTTCAGCCCCCCCGCCGGCGTACTTTTCGTAACGCTTGAGGTGGGTGCTTTTGCCTGAACCCTCTCCGCCTTCGACCACCACAAATGATCCACGTCGCATAAAACCCCCGCCTAGGTTTGTTTTCCAAAAACAGTCTATAAACAGAGTAGACCTCCTCCACTAAAAGGTAAACTTGACTCGCCCTCCAATATGTTTAGTATGGGCACCGGAAGCAACGCCCTTTACCACCTCAGCAGGAGTATCAAGATGCCGAATGTGCCCATCAGGATCTTCAACATCGCGAGTACCCAGGTGGATCGCGAGGAAGTTCGCAAGTGGCTCGATTTCATCGGGGCAGAAGGATACGAGATCCCCGAAGATGGTGCGGTCACCAACCCCGCATTGCTCATCGCTCTCGCTGGTCGTCGATGCTACAAGAGCTTCGTGCCGGGTCTCAACCCGAACGTCACGAAGATCCGCAAGGACATGGCGGACTACATCGACAACATCCTCGCGTCGGGCCATGGCTCAGTGCTCGAACACTCGGTCTACACCTTCGCGATCGAGAACGTGAGCCGAGTCTTCACCGGGGAGATGAATCGTCACCGTGCTGGATGGGCCATCTCGGAAGGTAGCATGCGCTACATCCGATTCACCGACATCGATTGGTGGATGCCGACTTCTCTCCAGGATTCCCCAGATGATTCGGTGGAGCTTCGGCTTCGCAAGCAACAGAGTCGAGACATCTTCACGGCGGCGTTCAAGATGCAAAGCCAGGCCTACTCGAGCTTGCTCGAGGTCTGGGACATCCCCGAAGGCCATCATGATTTCCACTACAAGAAGGTCGTGACTTCCTGCCTGCGTCGCATCGTCGGCATGGGTGTCGCCACAGGAGGAATCTGGACCGGCAACATCCGAGCCATCCGCCACGTCATCACCATGAGGGCTGATTCGGCGGCCGAGGAGGAGATCTTCTATGTCTTCTCAAACATCCTCAAGATGATGGCGGAGAAGGAGCCCATGCTCTTCGGTGACTTCAAGCAGAACGAGAGTGGCTCTTGGGTGCCTGAATACAGGAAGGTGTGACCAAACCCCATGACGTAGCGCGTCGTGGGGTTCTTAATTTATTTTTAATTTGTTATATTTACTAAATGGCCCTATCAGACAAACGTATTTTGGAAGAAATCAAAAAAGGAGACATAGTCGTCGAGCCCTTTCGCAAGGAAAACCTGGCTACGTCAAGCTACGATGTGACCCTGGGAGAATTTTATTTTAGGGAACAAAGACCGAAGCATCTTTATAATATTTACAATATCTACGACAAACGACACACCGATCATGTGTGGGGTACTGTGGCGCATAAAGCTGAAACAGCGAGAGAAGTTTTCCAAGATGTGAAGTTCGACTACATAGGCATAAAACCAAACGACAAGATTATCTTGCTTGAACCTGGAGAAACAATCCTCGCACATACTAATGAATTCATCGGCGGCAAACACCACATCACCACCATGATGAAAGCGAGGTCTTCTTTGGGTAGAAATTTTATCGAGGTGTGCAAATGTGCTGGTTGGGGTGACGTTGGTTTTACAAACAGATGGACCATGGAGATCACCAACAACTCTTCACACTACTCTATTCCCCTCGTGGTTGGCAGACGCATCGCCCAGATTATATTCTTTGAGACCGGAGAGATACTTAAGAGTGATTATACAAAACTTGGTAAATACCAAACTACGAACGACATTAAACAAATGAAAAGGGACTGGAAGCCTGACAGTATGCTCCCAAGACTTTACACGGACAGAGATATAAAGAAATAATCTCCACAACAAAAGCCCCGCTCCGGTTTCGGAACGGGGCTTTTGCATTTAAATCTTATCCTTTGATGTCTACACCCATGCTTCGAGCAGTACCGGAGATAATCTTCATCGCTCCGTCTATATCGTTTGCATTCAGGTCTGGCATTTTCTTCTCTGCGATCTGTTTTACCTGAGCTTTAGTGATCGAACCAATCTTTGCTGAATTAGGTTTACCCGAACCCTTTTCTTGACCAAGGACTTTCAAAATAAGATTTGAAGCTGGTTCAGTTTTGTAAGTCATGTGGTAGCTTCTGTCCTCATAGATCTCTACCACGGTGGGGACTATCTCTCCAACACGATCTTTGGTCTCATCATTAAAGCGTTTGACGAATTCACCGATCTGAATACCGGCACCTCCAAGTACTGGGCCAAGGGCCTGTCCAGGGACGGCCTTGCCCCCAGGAATCTGTAATTTAAGTATTTTTGTAACTTTCTTTGCCATATAAGTAGAAAATAGAGTACCTTACATCTTCTTCACTTGCAAGAAGTCTAGTTCGACCGGAGTTTCGCGCCCGAACATAGATACGAGGACTTTGACCTTGCCCCTCTCTTCATCTACCTCACTAACCCTACCTTCAAGATCCTTGAAGGGTCCATCAGTGATCTGGACGGCATCATCTTGGACCAAGTTTATAGTGTGCATAACCTTGTCTCCGCTCATACGAGAGAATAGGGACTCAACCTCCTTAGGATCAATGGGTACAGGATACACACCAGAGCCGACGAAGCCGGTAACACGAGGAGTGTTTCGGACCACGTACCAAGAATCGTCAGTCACTATCATGTCTACCAAGATATATCCTGGATAGATTTTTTCCTCTTCTTCTACTCTCTTGCCCCCTTTGATTTTGATCTTCTTTTCTGTAGGAACAACAACGTTAAAGATCTTGTCCTCCATGCCCAAAGATTCAATGCGCTGTTTGAGGTTTCTCATCACCGCGTTCTCATATCCAGCATAAGTATGGATGACGTACCAGTTTCTACCTTCAGAAAGTTTTTGTTTTGTCATGACAAGGATATTTTAGAGAACGAATTTTTGTAAGATGAGAGAGAAAATATAGTCAAAAAATCCAAGATAGATGGAGACGAAAACAGATACCAAGATCACTACCACAGTAAAAGCGATCGTCTGTTTACGAGTTGGCCAAGAGACGTGTTTGAGTTCACCGCGTGTATCGCGCAAGTAATTGATGAGGTTTGACATTTTGTATTAAAAAACGCCCCTTCGGCGTTTCTTAATCATACTATAAGTCTATTCAGTATGTCAAACAGGTAACTTGGACTAGCGTATCTCGTAGGTTACGGTCACATTGGCCGTAGTCTTGTTTTCTCCTACTGGTAGAGTTGGGGCGGAAGCCACAGAAGACTTCATCATATCCCCTCCCATCCCCTCACCATACATTGGATATCCACCAAAGTTATTATCGTAGTAACCAACAACTCGGACAAGTCTCACTCCAAGTTTCTTACTGAGTTCTTTGGCTTTTTCTTTGGCATCCTCTATAGCCGCATCTCTTGCCTCCTTCATAACCATATCTGGATCATCAGTGGTGAAGTTAAGACCAGAGATATTTGTTGCTCCCTTTGTACCAACAACAGACAGAGCTTTGCCTGCATCATCTGTCTTTCGTACCTTTACGGTGATGGAATGACTGACTGTGTAACCATCTGCAATTTGCCTAGATGGATAACAAAGACCAGTTGAACATTCTACTGGTTCATATTTGTATTTTGGCCAAACTGAATAATCACTAGTCTTAATATCTTTTTCCTCTATATCTAGAGTGTCGAGTTCTGCGAGAATAGCATCGATCTTGCCGGTAACGCTGTTCTGTGCGTCTGATACAGCCTTCGCATCAGCTGACACGGTGAAAGAAAATACAGCCACATCTGGTACAGAAACAGCCTCTCCCTTGCCGTTCACAGAGATCGAATTGTACGCCGGACTAACCGTGCGCCATGCTTTCAAAGCACCCAGGGCCTGGAAAGCCAGAAATATGCCCAAGACGAGGACGACCCATGAACCCCATTTAAGGAGTCGCCTTACCTCATCTTTCATCAGATTTAAATCCATTTTATTTATAAATTATGAATAATAGACCTCTATCCTATCATAGAGAGCTCTTACGCCTCAAAAAATCTTTTTCCTCCAAAAAAATACTGAAGATAAGGACCGAAAAGCTCACACAAAGTATGCCTAGGGCCGTGCCGGCCAAAACATCTAGAGCGAAGTGTGCCCCCAAATAAAGTCTGGATATAGATATAGCTCCAGCTCCAAAAACGCAGAACAAAACTATCAAAACCTTGCTCGAAACCGTCTTCATTCGACCAAAAAAGGCATGGGCGAAAGCAAAGAAAAATGCTGTAGCCACCGTCGCATGTCCACTCGGGAAACTGAAACTCGCCGGGGTGATCAGACCACCAGTGGGTCTGGGCAAATGTATGGCATTTTTTAAAATGGTGAAAGAAATTATTGAAAGCAAAATAGAAACAATAAAAAGGAGGGTGTCGTACGTATCTCTCTGAAGCACAACCACTATAGCCAGGATCAAAGCAACAAAGGAAAGCACCAAGGGACTCCCAACATTTGTCACAGTAACCATGATGCCAGTGAGTATGGGGTGCCTGATACGCATCATAAAATCAGAGACAGCGGTATTTAATGGCAACAACTCACTCCCAGTGATGAGACCGTCGATGATGATAACCAAAGCTAGACCCGACAGGATATAAACAATAAGAAATATTAGATTCTTTGCCCAATTGCGGAAGAGCATGTATAAAGCCTAGCACAAAAATAAAAAAGATGCCCCGACCGATGTGGTCGAGGCTCCGCTCTGTGGCGGTGTACTACTGTCGGGGTTGTATCAGGAGACTTCTGCCCCCATGTCCTGCTTCCATCGCGTGAGGTGGATGACGATCTCCTCCGATGAACAACGGAAGAGGCCGACGACCATCGACTCAGGGGCACCGAAATCCCTCAGGAAGGAATCGAAGATGCGATTCCGCTCCTTACGGAGTTCCATGCTGTCATGAGTCGTGCCCTTACTCCTGAGAAGTTCGTGGAGCTCCTTGAGCCTCGCGATCTTCGTGCTGCCAGCGGTGATGCTCGGATGTTGACCCGGAGCGACACCGGAGAGCCCGATCCCGGAATCTACTGCTGCTCCCTGCACTGGCTGGTGCGTCATTCTGACGTACTCCAACTGAAGGTAAGTGGAACAAAAAAGTGAGCCCCGATGCTCACTTCTTCACATTATCAGGCTTATGACACAAAGTCAAGTTAGCCGAAACGCATCACTGTGGAAAACGCTTCCTTAGTTTCTATTTTTATAGAAATAATAGAGTGCGAGAGGTGCTGCCCAGTTCGCAAACCTTTCGATGAAGTCCCACACTGGCATACCCACCAATGGTCGGACGAGTGCTGTCCAAAAACCCCAGAAAGCCATCCACAAAAGAACAGGACGAATAGGTTTGAACAAAACTATAAGGGCCATGAGCACATCCATGATACCGACTACAAAAATAAACTGTGCGGCCATCTCTGCATTCATACCTGAGAGTTCCTGTGTCCATTTGATCCAATCTGCTTTTCCTAATAGAGCAAAAACTCCGTGACCAAGAAATTCACCGGCGACGCCGATCCTCAGAATCCACTCGATCTTTTTTTCGTTTGACATAATTAAAAATTATTTGTAATTCCTCTTAACATTCTATCAGTATTAAATTTTCGTGTACCTAAAAGGTGGATATGCTGTGCTAGCACTTTGAGATCATAGGAGTAACATATAGGGGAAAGGGCTTGTTTATAAATAAAACAAAAATTAATAACATGCAACCAAACCACTACTACGGCGACAAAGTGAGATCTCTACTCATCGGTGCCGGCATAATCATGATCCTCACCATGCCTTTCTTTTCTGGCCTTTTACCAAAGCCTGCATTCTTCTCCATCTTGGCAGTATTGTTGTTAGTTGTTTTAAGTGGCCTCATCAGTCCAGCACAAAAAGTTTTAGTGGCACTTACCACACTAGTATCAGCTGGAGCATTCATAGCATTTGAATACTATGCTGTAAGTGCTTCTCAAATGTACGGCTCGGGGAGTCCGTTCTTTTTGGTTAATCAACTCCTTGCTCTTATCTTCCTTTTGGCAACCTATTTTGGCACAAAAAGTATCAGAGGAATTACTCAGGCATAAAACAAAACTTCTACAGTGAAAACAAAAAACTCTGCATAAGGCAGGGTTTTTGTTTTCATGGGTGCCCACCGGGAATCGAACCCGAATTGCAAGTTCCACAAACTTGAGTGTTAACCGTTACACCATGGGCACCATTATTCGCACAAAACTAATTATAGCTCGGAGCGGTCTCCTTTATACCAGATTTATGGTTCGAGAGTCGAGCCAGCGCATAAAGGATGCTCGACAATCTGTTCATAAAACTCAAAGTCTCTTTTTTGGGTAAAACTATTTTTTCTTCACTGACTCCCACAACTCTCCTCTCTGCTCTACGGGCGATTGTTCGAGCTACATCAAAACATGCTCCCAACTCTGAGCCACCAGAAATAAAGAATGTTTTTATTGGTGGCATCTCCCCTTCTGCTTGGTTGATGAGGTTCTCTACCAAAGTAACCTTATCAGGAGTTATAAACTTATCTGCACCAGCTATTTCAGCTTGAACAGTGAAGAGATTTTCTTGAAGCATGTGAACTATCTCTTCAAAAGTTTTATCTCCGAGAGTAAAACCAGATTCTTTTGATTTAACCTTGCAGATACCCAAGTAGGAATTTATTTCGTCCAAAGATCCGAGTGCTTCGGCGATAGATGAACTCTTAGAAACCCTTTGGTCACAGCCAAAGGTCTTTGTAGTACCATCATCACCTTTTCTTGTGTACAACATGGTGCTCGGGAGAGGATTTGAACCTCCATGCCTCTCGGCGCTACCACCTCAAGGTAGTGCGTCTACCAATTTCGCCACCCGAGCATGGGCAAACAGTAACAGGAAACAGATTACGCTTCAACCGGAGTTTCTTCTGCTGTATCCTTGGCCATACGAACATTTCGCATCTGCCTTCTGATATCCTTGGCTGCCTTGTCTCTGATGTGGTATAGCTTGGCGCGACGAACCTTAGAACGTTTAATGACTTCTATCTTGTCTATCGCTGGAGAATAAAGGAGGAAAGTTTTTTCTACCCCTACACCAGATGCGACTCGACGAACAGTGAAAGTGGCACCAGCTTCGCGCCCGTGCTTGCGAGCTAGTACCAAGCCCTCAAATGCCTGGAGACGAGTCTTGCCCTTCTCTTGGATTTTCTGCCAAACACGAATAGTGTCTCCAGAACGGAGATCGAGCTTGCTCCTCTCTTCTACTTTTATTGGTGAATGCACTGTGGTCATAAGTCAGAGTAATCTAACATAAGGAATACCCTATGGCAAATCTTTGGGAACATAGTTTATAGCCTCAAAAGCCTTCAAGAAGTCCTCCGGATAATCTGCTTTTATTGATTTGACCATGCCCTGAAAATCCTTGAATTCAACCTTTCGGGCATGGAGAGCAAGACGATTAAACCCCAAGAGGGCTGGTTTTGATGCTCCGTAAAGTTTGTCGCAGACAACCGGTCTCTGAAGCGATTGAAAATGAACACGAATCTGATGAGTACGTCCTGTCTTTGGTTTGGCCTCCACAAGGGTCACATCCTTGTCTCGCTTTAGAACCTGATAATAAGTTACCGCCTCTCTCATCTCCCCCGTTGCACCACGGCCAGCTGAATATTTACGGAAATCTGTTGGACTCTTGCCGATAGATGTATTCAGGGTTCCATGATCATCCTTTAGAGAACCGTGCACAAAAGCAATATATGTTTTACTGATAATACGTTTTAAAAATTGATTCTTTAGATGCTCAAAACCTTTTTGGGTCTTGGCCAGTAAAAGTACTCCGGAAGTATCCCTGTCCAAGCGGTGGACTACCCCGCTTCTGTCTATTATCTCTCCGCCCTCGAGTCTGATCATCTCTCCTACCCCTCGAGCTTCTGGGTACTTAGAACAAAACCATTCTGAGACGCTTGATTCTTTGGTTCGCCCATCTCCATGAACAACAATCCCTGACGGTTTGTCCAAGGCCAAGATGTCTTCGTCTTCAAAGATAATGCGGTCTGATAAATCAAACATTGTGGGCGATACAGGACTCGAACCTGTGACCTTCTCAGTGTAAATGAGTTGCTCTACCAACTGAGCTAATCGCCCTAGATATGCTCGGGAAACCCCGATGGAAGGATACTAACATATAATGTATTGTCTTTAAATGAGCATGTGGCGGAACTGGTATACGCGTACGATTCAGAATCGTATGCCGCAAGGCTTGAGGGTTCAAATCCCTCCATGCTCACCAAACAAAAAACACCCGATCAAAGACAAAGGGTGTTTTTTGTTTGTAGAAACAGATAGATTACATTTGTGGCATACTCTGCGCCATACCCTGGCCCTTGCGAGCCTTGAGTCCAGAAACGAGGATAACCAAACCTAGGACCAAGTGAAGCCAGTTGTCTGCGCCGTTCACATGGATAAGTCCTAGAACTGATTCAGAACTAGACATAAAACCAAGTAGAGCAACCAAAAGATAGATTACCCCGAACACTACCAGAGCAGTGCCCGCCTTAGCTTGTGATTTGTATGCTACCCAAAGCAGGACAACACCCGAAAGAAGGTGAACGATGTTGTGGTTTAAATCAGTTTGGAACAATGATTCTGTTCCGCCAATGATTGGATTAGGAATAAATCCAAGAATACCAACGACGAGGAACACCCAACCGAATAGCTTTGCCATAAAATAATTAAACTCGTTAATACTAATTTTCCGACCCTTACATTATACAACCAGAAAATACCGCAAATAGATTATCCGCAGAAATTGTTGATAAGCGATTGGTGTCCCTGGCAGGAATCGAACCTACATCAAAGCCTTAGAAGAGCTCTGTTCTATCCATTGAACTACAGGGACGCAAGGAAGATAGTACCCGCACTAGAGGGTCGGGTCAACGGTACTATCCTTAGTTTTCTTTATTTCCTCGAATATTTTAGCTCTATTTTCATAATATCTCACTGTCTTTTTTAGAGTGATTAGATCAAGGGTTGACTGGATTTCTGGTTCCTTTTTATCGGCCATAAATATCCCTCCTTGTGATATCTTCACGAACATATATACCCCCAATACTGCCATCAGGAAGGTTAGTAAAATGAGCCCGACAAATATAGCCTTCCAATCAGCATTCGGGCTGACACCGAAACCAAATAGTTTTCCGTTCTTATGGAGATGCAAATTTAGGTCGAGTTTTTTCATATTATTTAAAGACATTAATCGAGAGACTCGTTGTCATCCTCCAGATTTTTCCGTTTGGTGTCTTCCCTCCTGTATCATCAAACATAGCTTCAGAAGAAGCTCCCTGTCCATATACGAGGGTAATACTTTCTATAGATGCATGCATAGGGAGATTCTCTAGTGCGTGCAGGAAGCCTATATTTGCTTGCCAAGAACCGTCTGTTTCCATGTTAACTTTAACTAAATTCTGATTTGTTGCTTTGGCTTTTGGGTCCAGCTTGTCTGGAGAAACAGAAACTGTTTTGGTCTTGAGCCCCATTCCCCTCCCTGTGTTTTCTATGACTTCAATAAAAGGAACGAGTGTTTCTTCGTTTACAGATACTCCTTCGAGCTTGGCGATGTCTTCCTTGTGGCTATTCCTCATCGCCCGAATTGTTTGTACCAAGTTGTCTCTCTCTGTGCGAGCATCCGTTTCATTCAGCAACGCAGAAGTTTCGTGAGATTTAGTACGAATATAATATATTTCATATCCAAAAACCAATACCAGTAAGATGGTTAGGAAAACTGAACTGAACAATAGTGTTTTGGTTTTTGACATAAAATTATTCAGTATTTGGTGACAAGTTTAACTGGAATTCTATATCCTTATCTTTGGCAAAGTTTGATACAGGTAAAACAATTTTGGAAAAATTATCAGAAGAGTTTAAACGATTCTCAAAATCTATAAGGGTTTTCCTGTCCCTTGCAACACCAGAAAGTGAAATATTTCTTTTCTTACGGTCCTTGTCGTCTATTTTCCATGAGATATTGAGAATAGATATTCCTGCTGGCTTAACAAAAATTATCTTTTGGATAAATTCATATGGTTTATCTGTATCTTGTTCAGGAGAAACAGCCTTCAGCTTTTCGTTAGTTAGCGACAGCCATTCTTCCATGGCCAAGCCATCAGAGGCAGAGGTGGAGTGTTTTAAGGCCTCAGTCCTGGATACAACCTCATCCATCCTATAGTTTGAAGTAATGTACGAAGGCACCAAAGCAAAAATACCTATAAACAAAGAAAAAGAGATGCCTGAAAAAATAATGGTTGTCCTGCGGATTTTATATTCGCGCTCGACTTTGGCTCTTGAATTTTCAGTTAATAATTTAAACATATTTAGGTTCTTTGTTTGGTAAAGCCGTACCAATCGCCGCTCCATAAGAAAGTGACTCTTCAAAAGAGATGTCCGGAAGATACTCGTTAAATGAAAAGGCATTCGCCCAGACATTAGCTACTGAATACTCTACATCGATACCTTCCATCAAATCTGAGAGGAATCCTTCATTCTTTTTGTTTGCTCCAACTCCTGTAAGGATGATTTTCTCTATTTTTTTCTGAGGTATGCCCATTTTGTTTAATCTGGTATTCCAGAAAACAAAAAGCTTTCTCATTTCTGTTTTTAGATTAGACAAATCTGGGTAACCACCGGAGTCATCTTGTCTGGTTCCATAAGCTGGGGTAGAACTGAACTGCATAACTTCATCTTCAGCTATATAAAACCCCGTTTTATCCTCGCTCAAATTTAGTATGAGGTGAGCTCGAGTATCACCCGTGAGGATGACTGCTCGGGCTATGGCTTGTGACTCAATATCAAAAGAGATTGGTGTTATACCCGCATCCTCGAATATTTTTAGATAAACTTCAACAGCTTTGTTTGGCAGAACAGCTACAGCAACTTTGACCAAAGCCTTATCTTCTGTATCTCCGATAATATCAAAATCAAAAACAGACTCACTGAGGGCCACGGGGACGTTCTCTTCTATGGTGAAAGCTACTCGGTCCCTCAGACTATCAAAAGGTTTTTTGTCTACCTGGGTAGTAAAAACATAAGCTTTTTCCTCTGGTAGTGTCGCCCGTGCGAAATCAAAACCATATTTTATCCTCAAGTCGGACAGGACCTTGCTCAGGGCCTCTTTGTCGTGGATATAACCAGCAACAATCAACCCCGGAGCGAGCCTCACCTCAACTGCAGTCAGCAGGGTTAGGTCGCCCCTATGGCCTGTTTGTCTAAATTCAACCAAGTGAACGGCTCTATCCGAGAGGGCGATACCTACTCTCGATATATGTAGAAACCCCGGGGTTGGAAAAAGGGTGAAGAAACCTTTTTTGTGTGAGTGTGTTGAAGGAACTACTTCTGACATAAAGATATTATACACTCACTCTGAGCATAGCGTAGACTATTTTACACGGAGACCGACCGGAACATCTGAAGATACTTTGAGCAAAGAGAAGATTTCATCATTTGAGACAGCGAGGATCATGGCTTCACTCGGTATGCCCATAAGAGGTCTGGGTTCTAGGTTTGTGGCGAAGGCGCACTTCACTCCGACCAAGACCTGTGGGTCAGCAAAATACTTTCTAATCCCTGACACAACTGTTCTTGGTTTTTCTTCTGCAAATTTAACTGATAATTTCAAAAGCTTTTCGGAAGCTTCGATAGTCTCAACCGACAAAATCTCTCCGATGCTTATCTCCCCTTTTTTGAATTCATCTATGGTGATCATTTATTTGAATCTATATAACTTTTAAGTATGAGTGCCGCGGCTGATGCATCTCTCATGGTTGTTTTACCCTGTAGTCTATCTGCTTCCATCGAAGTATAGACCTCTGGATGCAGTACAACATCGAATCCTCTAGATTTTAAATCATTTATGAATAATTTAATTTCTTCGAAAATTGGATTGTGTTTGCCGTCCAAATTTTTGGATTCACCAACCACAACCCTCTCTATTTTGCTCTCTCTGACCATCTGAGATATGTCGTTCAAAAGATTCGGATCGTTCGGCAAAACTACTCTAGGCAGAGCGAATTGGCCAGATTCATCCGTCGAGGCAACCCCGACCCTCTTTGCTCCATAATCTACTGCCAAAATCTTCATCCTCGCATTATAGTACAATTAACTGATGGAAACCTGGATCACCGACCACCCCCTACTCGCACTGCTCACTCTGGCCTGGATTATCATCTGGAAGGGCCTGGCTCTGTGGAAAGCTGCTGGGCTTCAGCAAAAGTATTGGTTTATGGCACTTCTTGTCATCAACACTTTCGGTTTACTTGAAATCTTCTATCTGTACGCCATCGGCAGGAAATATGAGGTAAAGGTTTTGAAAGACTAGTTTCATATCTATAAATATAGCTACTTGCAAACAGTTGCCCATACTGTATGATTAAAGTATGAGGATAACACAGAGAAAAGGTGATGTCGCAGTAGCCCAAGCGGTGGCAACTTTCACCCGATACGGCTTTGACGTATCTCTCCCCCTCACCGAATCAGCCGCTTATGATTTGATAGTTGATACTGGTAAAGATATAAGGAGGGTGCAAATCAAATTTGCTTCTGGGAAAGAAGTGGGTCTACGTAGAGTACACTCAAACTCAAAGGGTTATGTCGTCAAAAAACCTCTTAAAAATACCTTCGACTGGCTTTACGTCCTTAATAGCTCTGGTGAAGAATTTTTGGTAACATACAGCCTGGCTGGGAGAAACTGTATAAACCCCCAGTCCAAAGATATACTGGCTAGTGTGCTGAGAAGCATTAAAGCCTGAGGGAGGAGTGGCTCGAGAGGTTTAAGGCACCGCACTTGAAATGCGGCATGGGGTAAATCCCATCGTGAGTTCGAATCTCACCTCCTCCGCACGAAGTTTGTCTTGTGCTACAATTTTTGTATGAATGAAGGTACTTTCAAAATCGAGTGGGAAGCACATGAATATGAACACAAGGAACGTAGCCATGATTGGTTCTGGGCTGTTGGTATCGCCACAGTGGGTATAGCTATCGCTTCCATTATTTTTGGTAATATAATCTTTGCCATACTCATCCTTGTATCTGTTTTTGCTCTAACCTTATTTGTAAACAGAGAACCCGAATCAATACGAGTAATACTAGATGAAAAAGGTATCAGCAAAGATAAGGTCCTCTACCCCTTTGATACTCTCCATTCTTTTTGGATTGATACAGACCATCCCCACAAAAAAATACTCCTAAGGTCAAAAAAGCTTTTGATGCCGTACATCATAATCCCTCTAGGAGATAACCCGGACAAAGAAAATTTAAAAAAGAAACTTTCAAACTATATAAAAGAAGAGTACCACCGCCTCTCCTTCGCCGAAACAATACTTGAATACCTAGGATTTTAACTCTTGACACCACTCAATGTCTCGACATTATGTCAGGTGAGATCCTGCAATTACCGACTTCTCTATCTTAATTCTATTTAATACAAATAGACTGATTATCAAAAGTAGCGTGAGAGAAATCAACCCTGTCTGGTATCCCCTAACTCCCTCTCCCATAGTAATAAGAGCAATACTCCAGACAGCTGGTCCTACAAACGTGGCGAATCTCTCAGCGACGACATAGTAACTGTACGAAGATGCGACAAGGTGCGGCGGAGCAAGTTCTCCCACCAGCGCACGACTTATACCCCACACTGGTCCAAAAAGTATTCCGGCAAATAGGAAAATTGGAATCAAGGTTTTAAAATTTGTTACCAAAACCATCGCCATGAAAATGAAACACCAAACGACAAGAATGATTTTCAGAGTTTTCAAATTTCCCTTTTTATCCGCAATCTTACCGAAAATAATTGCACCGATAGCTGCAAGAATGAGAATGCTTGCGGTAAGGAGAGACTTGACCGTATCAGTTGCATGATGGACTGTTTCTAAGTAAAGAGGGAAGTTATTCGCAAATGTGAGCATGGCGTCGCTGAATAGAAAATATGCCAACAAAAGAAGAGCTAGGGGTTTGCAAGAAAAAACTTCCCTGAATAATGAAACTGGGTTTGACTGACCCTTGGCCAGAGGAATATCAATGACAGAATTAGCATTTTCTCGGTAAAATAAGAGCATCGGTAATGCCAGTAGTCCAAAAATAATTGTTGCTGGAAACAAAGCTTGAGCTCTACCCGGATCGCCAAATAACGTGACCCCGTTTACGAATGGAAGTGTAATTAGAATCCCAACTACTTGGCCGATCGAGTTCGCACTCTGACCTATTCCCGATCTCCAAGAGCGATTTTCTTGACTTGATAAATCGTTGAGCATCGGAGTGAAGTAGAGAAAACAAACGAGATATGCATAAGTGGAAAGTGTGTATAATATTGTGGCAAAAACCTCCAGACTATCTGAAAACATCACAAGAAGAGAAACCCCTGTATAGCCAGCAAAAGTAAGAAGTGTCCAAAACCGAAGACCCTTGATTTTTACTTTCGTTGCATCGATTTTCTTGCTCACAAGAGGCGCTGTAATAATGAACAGTGTTGAAGAAACGATAAGTGCAGCGTTATACCACCATGCGGGTTTTCCTTGATCAATGACAAGCCATTGAGAAAAATAGAAAAGGAAGGCCATCAAGACAATAGAATTGGCAAAATCATATAGCGACCAGAGAAACAGTGGTTTTTTGCTCATCAGTTTAATTCTAGCCTAGAATCTCCTATCTCTAAAACAAATTACCAATTTCAACAACCTTGGTCTCTCTCAACAAAAGGTGCCCCTGGCAGGAATCGAACCTGCATCATAACTTCCGCAAAGTTACGTCCTATCCATTGAACGACAGGAGCAATTTATTTTCTATCTCGAACTCAAATAAGCTTAAAGCTTTTTTATCTGTTTAGAAAGACGGGAGGTCTTCCTAGACGCAGTGTTCTTGTTCAAAGTTTTCTCTTTGACTGCTTTATCTAGAGCACTCTGCACATCTCTTAAAGCGAGGAGGGCTTCTTTCTTCTTGTTTTCGTTTATGAGTTTTTTAACCACCTTCAAAGCTCTGGCAACCTTGTCTTTGCGAGCGAGGTTAGCCTCTCGTTTTTTGACGGATGACCTCAGAGCTTTTTTGGCTGAACGTGTTATAGGCATCCGTGGATTCTACCCCACGCCCTTACATAAATCAAGGTTTTCTATTATTATGGGCCAATGATTGGCACCCTCAGAGGATCGGTCGTATACAAGGATCTACACTCTCTAATCGTAGATGTAAACGGCGTTGGATATAAGGTATCTGTGACCACAGACACTACCCTAGATGCCGTCCCTAGCGAACCAATATTCCTCTGGACATACCTGGCGGTTAGAGAAACTGCGCTGGATCTTTATGGATTCTCTTCAAAGGAAACCTTGGAGGTCTTTGAGCTTCTGATTACTATCTCTGGCATAGGACCCAAGACAGCGCTCGGCATACTGAATGTTGCTTCTACAGATATGCTCCGCCAGGCGGTGGCCGAAGACGACACTTCTTATCTAACTCGTGTATCAGGTATAGGCAAGAAAAATGCAGAGAAAATAGTGCTTGAGCTGAGAGACAAACTTGTCAGTGTCTCCACAGAAAAAGGCCTCAACCTCAGGGCAGAAGGAGATGCTCTGGAAGCCCTGGTGTCTTTGGGTTACAGCGAAAGAGATGCCCGTGAAGCACTGAAGAAAATACCAAAAGATGTAGAAAATACGAGTGAACGAGTCAAGCAGGCGCTTAAACTCCTTTCCAAAAATCATGGATAAAATACTCTGGTTTATCAAAAAATTTATTCCCAAGAATCTTTTTGATTCTTTGGCTCCGCTCTACCACTACGCTTTGGCTGTGTCGGGTGCTCTTATCTACAGATTCCCCTCAAAGCACATCACCACCATCGCCGTCACCGGCACCAAAGGCAAGTCGAGCACAATAGAGATGTTGAATGCGATGTTCGAAGCCGGTGGCCACAAAACAGCACTCCTCGGCACAATCCGTTTCAAGATCGGAGATGAATCAAGACCAAACAAAACCAAGATGACCATCCCTGGTAGATTTTTTGTTCAGAAATTTCTACGACAGGCGGTGAAGAGTGGTTGTAGTGTGGCTATATTAGAGATGTCATCCGAAGCGGCCAAACAGTACAGACATAAATTCATTTATCTTGATGCACTAGTCTTTACGAACCTTTCTCCTGAACACATCGAGTCTCATGGATCGTTTGAAAAATACCGTAAGGCTAAGTTGGAAATTACCAAAGTACTAAAAAAGAAACTTAAACCCAAGAGCGTGGTTGTGGCTAACGCAGATGATCCAAATGCAGATTTATTTTTAAAATGTGGAGCCGAAGAATCTTATCCATATTCCCTTTCGAATGGAGAACCTTATACTGTCGATTCAAGTGGTATCCGTTTTACCTACAAGGGCGTAGAGATAAAATCTGGTCTAAGGGGCGTGTTTAACCTGTACAACCTCCTAGGCGCATCTGTATGTGCAGATGCCTTCGGAGTTCCGACTCTCTCTATAAAAGAGGGGGTAGAAAGACTTTCACTCATACGTGGCCGAGTAGAGTTTGTAAAACTATCTGAAGATAATCCAAATAACAGCAAACAAAATTTCGATGTGATAGTGGATTATGCCCACACGGCGGGTTCACTTGGTGAGCTATACAAAACATTTGAGGGGCAGAGAAAAGTCTGCGTGTTTGGAAACACTGGTGGCGGTAGAGACAAGTGGAAGAGACCAGAAATGGCCAAGGTAGCTGATAATTTTTGTGATGAAGTGATCCTCACAAACGAGGATCCTTATGATGAAGACCCGAAACAAATAATCTCTGACATGTTACCCGGATTTAAAAAAAATAATCCAGAGATAATTATGGATAGGCGCGAAGCCATCCACGCAGCTATCAGTAAAGCCAAAAACGGAGATGCTGTGCTTATCACCGGTAAGGGCACGGACCCAGCTATCATGCTCGCTGATGGTAAGCGACTCGAGTGGAGCGACTACGAAGTAGCAAAAGAGGAGTTGGAAAAAATTTTAAAATAATTTGCATAAATATGGCCCCGACACTTTGTCGGGGCCTGTTTGTTCACCACCACGCACTCGCAACCCCAACCAAGAGAAGGGCCCCGAAAAGCCCCCGGAAGAATTCCTTGACCTTCTCGAGAAAGCTCGCTCCCTCAAAAAGGGGGTCCTTGATTGGAGGGAACATCACCCTATGTGCCTCCTCCCTGATGACTTCGATCATCTGGTGGACCATCACGTTCTCAGTCTTGATGACCGTGAGCTTCGGCTCCTCGTTCGAGACGGTCCTCGTGTAGATGAACAGGATGCGATCCTCAGGCCGGGCGAGTCCCAAGCCGTGCGCGATGTTGATCCCCTGAACGGCCAGGTAAACCGGCCGAAGCACGTCGCGAATCTCCTCTCTCTGCTTCTGTGAGGAAGACGGCCCAACAAGGACACGGTAGATGGTGTTCCCGTGCCAGGTGACTTCGACCAACATGTGGTCGAAGGTTACCGCCCTTTCTTCGATCATTGTTTCCTCATGAGTCGTGAGTGAAGGTGCTCCAACAAATATAATACCACATTTATAGGTCCGAAGTCAAGCTATAAATACCTTGTTTATTAGCCTCAAAGTGCTAATTTTTAGATAGATACAAGCTCAAACCCTTCCCCGACAGGAGCACCATGCCCAAGATCGATCGGCGGTGTAGGAACAAGGACGGGAGTCCCAAGATCAAGTACCGCGATATCGGACTTGCCCGAGAAGCAGCGAGGAAGCTCGGTCACGGACAGCAGGCGTATTCTTGCGGAAGGTGTAGTTTTTGCCACACCGGCCACCGCAAGACATCTGGCCATACACACAGGTCAAACCATGGGGTGAGCCGGACCTATCGCCATAAGCTTGGCAGAAAGGTCCGAGACTCACGGATCCAACATCATCCACACGCAGCCTAGACAGGCTGCTCTCTTTTATCTAAGCTAGCCAAAATTCTTTTGAACGAATAAGCTGTCGTTATGCCCGAATTACCCGAGGTGCAAACTACTGTGGATGGTTTAAACAAAACCGTGAAGGGACGGATTATTAAAGATGTCACTACCACTTATAAAAGTGCGTACCACAAAAACAAAGACAGCATAAAGGATCCAAAATTCTTTAGATACTTTCAAGAAAAAGTTGTTGGACAAAAAATCTTGAGCGCAGATAGAAGAGCAAAAAATATATTGATCCATCTATCGAACGGATTCACCATACTCACCCACATGAAGATGACTGGTTTTTATTTCTATGACGCACCGCCTGATGCTAAATTCATCCGCCTAAATTTCATTTTAGATAACGGCAAATCGCTCGCCTTCTCTGATATGCGCAAATTCGCCAAAGTGACTGTCGTAGAATCAAAAGATATACACTCCTCCACCCACCTCGTACACCTTGGTAGAGAACCGCTTGATAAAAGCTTCACTTATAAAATATTCAAGGGCGCTCTACTAAAACGACCCGGCGCGCCTGTTAAAACCGTTTTAATGGACCAAACGCTCATATCAGGAATCGGCAATATATATTCAGATGAAATACTCTGGCGCGCGAATGTTCACCCCTTGTCTAAAACCAAACTGATCCCAGACAAAAATTTAAAGCTGGCGTTTATCGCCACCAAAGAAACCCTGAAAAAAGGCATCGACTTCGGTGGAGATTCTATGTCTGACTATAAAAACATCCACGGCCTACCGGGCAAATTCCAAGACCACCACCGAGCATATAAACAGAATAAGAAAAGATGTCAGAAAAGAAATTGCAAAGGTACCATCGAAAGGATGGTTGTAGGCACACGCAGTGCTCACTTCTGCCCCAGGCACCAAAAACTATTTAGTTAATGAGTATAGAGCAATCCCCGCAGCAACAGCGACATTCAGAGATTCTTTCTCACCTTTCATCTCTATCTCCACAATATGATCAGCTGATTCAAGTACGGACTTAGATACTCCATCGACCTCATTGCCGACGACAAGCATAAATTTATCAGGGGCTTGGAAAATTTTTAATTCCTTAGAATTTTCTGACTGCTCGAGGGCGATAATCTGATATTCTTCCTTTCTCAACTTTTCGATGACTGGTTCAATAGTCTTAGAATATTCCCAAGGTACAGACTCCTCTGCCCCCAAAGATACCTTAATAAAATCTTTTCTTTTCCTTCCAAATCTATCTATAGGGGCCGGTGATGTGCCTATCAGATAAATCTTGGATATCCCCAAGCAATCTGCTGTACGAAAAACAGATCCAACATTGGCCACGCTCCTTATATCTTCGAGGATTAGTATTGCTTCTTTGGACATGTGAAAAGACTAACACGGGATGATATAGTAGATACATGCTTAATACTTTTCCAGATCTACTCACCTACTCCCTCTTGGGACCATTCCTGATAAGAGTAGTGGTGGGAATAATCTTTGTTGATTTAGGGATATTAAAGTTCAGAGGAGAAAAACAGAATTGGAAAAACTCCTTTGAAGCCCTCCATCTAAACCCAGCAGAAAAAATGGTGTCTATGGTTGGAGTAGTAAATATCGTTTGCGGTGCCCTTTTGATTATCGGGTTATGGACCCAAGTAGCTGCTCTCATACTCGGTGTATTAACCCTAATGGAAGTTGCTGTGGAGTGGAGAGAGGCTCATATCCTCAAAAGGGATCTGGTTTTTTATTTCCTTATGCTTTCAATTTTAATCTCTCTTATGATGACGGGGGCAGGTGCGTTCGCCGTTGATATTCCTCTATAAAACATGAGTCCGGGTAACATAAAAATCGAAGAAGGCACAGAAGAAACTCCGATCGAGGCCGCGATGCCGGTTGTGCCTGAATCAGTGAGGAATGTTGTAGGCAAAACCAAAAAGATAGCCTCCGTAGAATTCGAGGAGACAAACCTGGAAGCATTCTTTAGAACTGTAAAGAACTCGAGGATGGTCCAGTGGGTTATGGATTTCTCTGGGGGTTTTGTAAAGGACACCAAGCAGGCTAACTACGTTCTGTTACTCATAGCTGTTCTGATATTCTCTATATCTGCAGTCATCATTATTAGAACATTCTCCACCGAACCCATACCCGCACCAGAAGAATTCGATATGGTAGCTACTCCACAAAATTTATGAAAAAACAAACAAAGTCTGGCTTTACTCTGATTGAACTGATGGTGGTTATCTCAATCATCAGTCTTCTGACTAGTGTTAGTTTGTCTGCACTAAATGTCGCCAAGATGAGGAGTAGGGATGCAAGGAGAATCGAGGATTTCAAACAGATCCAACTAGCTCTCGAGCTATACAGAGATGATTTTGGATACTACCCAGGATCGAATTGCGGTTGGGACTGCAATGGCTATAGGTACAGTTATATAAGCGGAGTTTCTACAAGTGCTTGGGACGCCCTGGCAAACGATCTATTACCTTATATAAAAGTATTACCCAAAGACCCCATAAATGCAGCTTGTACTCCTTGGACTATCGCGGGTGCGTGCCACTCGTATACTTATGGTAATGTTGGCAGAAACAACAACCCACACGGGTATGATTTGACCGCAAGATTAGAAGATCCAAACAGCCCCTACAGATGCGGAGTAAAGGGTTATAGATTCTATTTTAATGATTCTACACTATGGTGCGTGGCGTTTGGTGGTTCTTATAGCAACCAAATCTACGAAGGATCAATACCTGCAAGGTAATTATTTTGGTTCCAAAATATATTCGTATCTGAATTCTTTATTTCTGTTGTAGATCCTAAAAATCCTAAGATCGAACTCTCCGCTTTCGGTGGTCCGTATGTTTATTCTTGCCACGGCCTGAGGGTCTATCCCTGAAAGAGGTTTCCCACCAAACAGATCGCCTAACTTACCCCTCATCTCTTCACTTATAAGCAGGCCAAACCCGTTTATAAGGACGTGGTTCTTTTTGTTCATCCAAGCATCCCTGATTTTAGTTATAAATTCTATGGTGTTCTCCGGGCTTCGTAAGTTCCATTTTTTAAGTATCCCGTTTTCATCTACGATGTCTATAGCTGTACTTAAATCCCATGATCTAGTCATACCCGCTTCGATATCCCCGATGCTAACCCTCCTGGACATCATGTAGTGTTCAACCAAAAATTCTTCTATCGCTTTCTCAGACTCAAAGATGGTTTGATGTAGATACTCTGTTAGCTTTCCTATATCTAAATCCGAAGACTCGAATCTCCAGTAGTGTGTCTCCTCCTCAGGGGCTGGTTCTGGTATAAGTGGGAATTCTCCTGATTGTCTCATTCCTCTATCCTAACATTCTGTGCGCCCGGCAGGAATCGAACCTGCGACCATCTCCTTAAAAGGGAGCTGCTCTACCGACTGAGCTACGGGCGCTTGTATAGAAGCTCTGAAAATATACCCCATGAAGTGCTCTCTGTCTATATTTAGAGCGACAAAATTGTTTTTTCAACTAAGGTGCCGATCTCCCCCTTACCCCTCCTAGCATTATGGTAACCAACCAACAAGGATTGAGACAGGCTTTCAAGATCGCCTTCCTTAAAATTTACTAGGTTAGATTTTGCCTTACTGTACGGGAAGGGTTTCATATCTGCCTCATCGGCTGATTTGGTTACTTTGGCCAAAAGCATCGTTTTTATGGCCCATACTATTTTCCAAAAGATTTCTTCTGGGACCATACCTGATGCAAGAGCTTTTTGATAAAGCACCCAGGCATCTTTTTTGTTTCTAGCCCCAACTGCATCAGTGAAAGAAAAAATATTAAAACCCGACTTTGCTTTTGGTCCTATAGCGTCGCTCTCTTCTTCGACGAACTGCAAATCTACATCAACTACATCGTCAAATATATTTTTATGATAAAACTCTTCTGTCATAGCGTTTTCATCTCCCCCCAATTATCACCCACATTAGCGGATACAATTATAGGTACTCCTTGTTTTTTATCTTCTGATAAAACATTCTCCATGATAGGCTTGATATCTCTAACCACACCTTCAACCAAATCCTCCCTTATTTCGTAGATTAGTTCGTCATGAACCTGGAGTATCAGCCTGATATCCCCTTCTTGCTTTCTATCCCTTATATACTGATCTATTCTCTGCATACTTATCTTCGTAAAATCTGCTTGGGTTCCTTGAATCGGAGCATTGATGGCCATACGCTCTGCACTCGCCCGTATGAACGGTAACGGTGACTTGAATCCTGCAAAATACCTTCTTCTCCCAAACATTGTTTCTGTATATCCCTTCCTCTCTGCGTCTGCTTTAACGCTGTCGAGATAACTCGCAAGGCCGGAGAAAGTTTCAAAATAATTATTATAAAACTCCTGTGCCTCTTTTCTGTCTGTACCAAGGTTTGTTTTCAGAGCGTTTACTCCCATCCCATATAGAATTCCGAAATTTATAATCTTGGCCTTCCTTCTCATCTCCTTATCTACTGATGCCGGATCAACTTTAAACACCCTTGATGCCACACCAGTATGAACATCCTCTCCCTTCTTAAAAATATCTACCAACTTTTTATCTCCAGACAAAATTGCCGCAATGCGGAGCTCTATCTGAGAATAGTCCAGAGCCACAAGCTTGAAACCGTCCTCGGCTATAAAGGCATGTCTGATCGCTTGTCCTAAACTAGATTTGATAGGAATATTCTGAAGGTTAGGATTGTTTGAAGACATCCTCCCCGTCGTGGCACCGGCCTGATCAAAAGTAGAATGAAGCCTCGAATTAAGATCCAGTTGTGGTGGTATGGCATCTATATAAGTAGATAGAAGTTTCTGTAGTTCTCGATAATTCAAGATCGGTACGATGATGTCGTGCTTATCTTTTATCTTTTCTAATTCAGATTCCTTGGTAGAGAAAGTTCCACTCGCTGTCTTTTTTTGTCTTTTCTCAGCTAAACCTAATTTACCGAAGAGGATCTCCCCCATCTGTTTTGGTGAGTTTATATTAAAATTTTCTCCGGCCAAATCCCATATCTTTTTCTCTAGTTTAGAGAGTTCCTCATGATATGTCTTGGACAAATCTTTGAGCACCGCTTTATCCACTTTGACCCCAGTCTTGTTCATCTGTTCTATGACTGGGGTTATCGGCATTTCTATTTCCTCAAATACACTACGAACCTTCCTTTTGTCCAATTCCTCTTCGATAATTTTGTCTGCCTCCTCTAAACTTTTTTGTTTAGTAAAAGCCAAAATATCCTCAACGGTTGGAGAAGTTATATTTGAGTCTATGACCCACAAAGCTAAAGCGAGCTTTTTCTCCAATTCGCTTTTGGGCAGAGTTTTCTCTTTCTCTTTGGTTTGTTTCTTGGGATCTACCTCTCCTCTCTCGGTCTTATCGATACCACTCACTAACATCTTGATTCGTTCGCCTAAAGTTCTGAACTCTAGTTGTCTAAATAATTCAAGCAAGTTATCTATGACCAAATCTTCTTTCCATTCTTTTGGTAATTTAAAATCAATGGGCGCATCTATTCGAATAGTAGCTAGGGTTTTAGAAAACAAAGCCTCTTCCTCGTTTGCTACAAGTAGCTCGGCGATTCTGTCTGTGATCCCCGCCTTACTGTATTCTTCTTTTCCTTTTTTTAAGGCTTTATAGATTTTCTCGACTGTCCCAAAAGTTGTGATGAGAGAAGTAGCAGTCTTTTCTCCGATACCTTTCACTCCTATTATGTTGTCTGATGGATCTCCACGCAGACCTTTGAAATCCGGTAGAAGTGAAGGGGGAAATCCAAAACGAGAGAGTACTGCCTTTTCATCATAAAGAATTGTATCTCTGATACCTTTTTTAAGAGTGTAGACCTGTACTTGCTTTCCTTGGACCAACTGAAGAGTGTCCATGTCCCCTGAAGCGATGATAATCTCTATATCTTTTGCGTTTTTTAGTTTCTCTACTATTGTTCCCAAAATATCATCGGCCTCAAACCCGGGCATAGAATAAATTGGTATCCCCCATGCACTAAAAATATCTTTTGACCTCTCGAGTTGAAGAATGAGGTTGTCATCTACTTTCTTGCGAGTGCCCTTGTATCCTTCATATGCTTCATGTCTGTGGGTTTTATCTGGCAAATCAAAACATGCCACGATATAAGATGGTTTGAGTTCCTCAATAATTTTTATGAGCATGGTCACTACGCCGTACAGGGCTCCAGTCGGTTCTCCACTCGAGGTAGCGAACTCAGGTAGTGCATGATACGCACGGTGGATGATCGCGTGTGCATCGAGTAATACCAATCTCTTTGAAAGATTTTTTTTAGTTTTCATGTATTTCTATTTCTCGTTCGCTCTCATTTATAAATCTAAAAGAGACAGTAGTAGTGTCGCTTGGCAAAATATCTTTTATCTTTTCTGCCCATTCAACTAGAATTAAATTTTCTTTATTCTCTATTAGATCTTTCCATCCCAAATGCAAAAGTTCTGCAGAAGAATCTAATCTATATGCATCTATGTGTATCAAATATTTCCATGACTTATCTTCGAGTTCATAAATCCTCTCTATAAGGAATGTGGGGCTCGGCATATTTTCCTCCACCCCCAATGCCAGACCCACAAACTGTGAGAAGGTCGTTTTGGAAGAGCCCAAATCCCCGTTCAGGGCCACTACAGTGGCCTTGCTTTTGGGCTCGAGTCCTTCGATAAAATTTCGAGCAATCCGCTGACTGTCCGCCAAGTCCTTAGATATCTCTTTCATTTGGGCATTATAACACCCTCAGATGAACAGGTTTGCCATAGAGAAAGGGCGGGAGAAAATCTCCCGCCCTTAGCTTCTCACCTCGGTCTGCTAGTTACACCGAGCGTACTCCTTGTAGTCGTAGTACTCGTCGTCGTAGCTCTGGTAAACCGCGTTGATCTGGATCTGCACGCCCGCGGTGCAGTAGACCGGCTCGGTCAGCTCGCCCGTACGCACGTTCTTGAACGACACCGGCACCGACACCACATTCTGGCTCGGGCCGGTCAGGTTGTCGTCCGAAGGAACGAGGATGCTCACTCGGAAGTGCTCAGCATCGTTCGGGCCGATGACCCCGATCTCCTTGCCGTCGATGAACAGGATTGCCGGATCACGGGTGGTGTTGTGGGCCGCGACGCGAACCGTCTCGCGCTCGAGCGTATCGTCGCACCCGATGACGAACATCATGAGAACCGCGAAAAGAGCCTTGCGCATGCTACACCTCGTGAAGATGGTGGGTCGCTCGTTGACTATCCTTATCTTGATTTATTATATCATACCATTTAGCCATTTGTCAATAGATAGATAGCTCTCAATGAAGCCGTTTATGGCCTTAAATCTGGGCATATTAGGAGGCTTGGGATACAATTAGACCATGATAGATTTCGATGATTCCAAAGAAAAACAAAAGGTGGACCTACTCCACAAAGAAGAGGAGGAAAATCTGGTTGAAGTTTTGTCTGCCAAATACGGAGTTCCTTACATCGACCTTTCTGCACACCCTATAAACATAGACGCCTTGAGAGTCATCAAAGAAGAGGATGCGCGAACTGCAGAGATCGCTGTATTTAACATCACTGACAGAAAAATCGACGTGGCTGTTTTATCGCCGGAGAGTGATCGAACCAAAGACGCAGTTAAAGCACTTGAGGACACCGGCCTTGTCGCTACGGTTTTCATGACATCTCATGCATCGCTCCAGAAAGTTTGGGACAGGTACAAAGACATGTCCTACTCTTTTGAGACAAGTTCTGGCGCGTTGGATATTTCAAACGAAGAAATATTAAATATTGTAAAAAGGGTCACAACTATTTCAGATGTAAAAGGTTTGATCGAAGAAGTTATCTCTCTAAAAAAATCTTACCGAATTTCCAAAATACTGGAAATCATATTGGCATCAGGCATCGCATTAAAGGTCTCAGACATACACATCGAACCAGAAGATAAGGAAGTGCGTATCCGCTATAGACTCGATGGGGTCCTCACTGATGTAACCAGATTCGACAAAAGCACATTTGAACTTTTGCTTTCCCGCATTAAACTTGTTTCAAATTTAAAATTAAATACCAAAGAGCGTGCGCAGGATGGCAGGTTCTCTATAAAACTTGGCCAGAATGAAATAGAGATCCGTACTTCACTACTCCCAGGACCTGCTGGTGAGTCTGTAGTGCTCCGCGTGCTTACGCCCGAATCAATCTCTGTAGCACTCGAAAAGCTCGGCATTCATCCAAAACTATTATCCGTCCTCGAACATGAGATTACTAAGCCAAACGGGCTCATACTCACCACCGGTCCAACGGGTTCAGGAAAAACAACAACGCTGTATGCATTCCTAAAGAAAATTTATAACCCGGAGATTAAAGTGATCACCATCGAGAACCCGATCGAATATCACCTATCCGGCATTGTCCAAACACAAACTGATCCAGATGGTGAATATACTTTCGCTGAGGGACTCCGTAGCGCACTGAGGCAAGATCCGGACGTCATCATGGTTGGAGAAATTCGAGATGATGAAACTGCCGAAGTGGCCGTGAACGCAGCCCTCACTGGACACCTCGTCCTCTCTACTCTGCACACGAACAATGCAGCTGGTGCGATCCCCAGACTACTCGACCTCGGTGTAAATCCGAAAGTTATTTCCTCTGCTCTCAGCATCTCTATCGCCCAGAGATTGGTCAGGAAACTATGTGAATCATGCAAAAAAGAAATCCCTCTGGTAGATAAAAACAAAGAACTCGTAGAAAAAGCTCTCGCAGGGATAACTGACCACTCCTACTTGGACGGCGTTCAAAAAGATCATGTATGGGAATCCGTCGGATGCGACAAATGCCATAACACTGGATTTGCAGGACGAATAGGTGTTTATGAAGCAATTCTTGTGGACGAAAACATAGAAAAGGCGATGATCGAAAACCCAAGCGAGAGAGACATAGAACTTGCAGCAAAGAAACAGAATCTTTTGAACCTTGCACAAGACGGAATAATCAAGGTTTTGAAGGGTGAAACCAGCATTACCGAACTCGGCCGTGTACTCGACCTCTCGTCAATAGAATAGTCATTGCGAGAGGCCTGATTTTGTGAATAATAAAGAAGAGCGCTCGTAGAGCACTCTCCATACAGGGACGTATCCGTCTCCAAGGCATAAATCTCCAAGCAACACTTTTAACGGGTAGCTAAAAGTTAAACGGGACTTTCTAGGATAGTCTCAGTAAGTACAAGACTTACCAAAACGTCCTCAAAGAGACGCTCGAAGTGCCTTGCGGCAGTTGTTGCTTAGAGATTTATGATTTGGAGAGATTTTCTAAGAAAAACTCTCATTAAAGGAGCCTCACCTGAACATTTGTAGTCTAGCACATAATAAATTTTATGTCAAGTAAAAAACCCAGCAAGGTTATAGAGGGTCAAGAGGAAACCGAGGCTCTCGTACTCGGCGAAGAGCTCCGTCCTGCACGTTGGGAAGAGTATATTGGTCAAGAAATAATCAAAGAAAACCTGCAGATCCTCCTCAGAGCCGCCAAAGAGAGGGGTGGCCTACCTGAACATATTTTGTTTTATGGTCCACCAGGGCTCGGCAAGACTACACTCGCACATTTGATATCCAAAGAAACCGGAAGAGCAATGAAAATAACTTCTGGGCCAGCCATAGAGAAGGTTGGTGACCTCGCATCCATACTGACAAACCTCGCCGCGGGAGATATTTTGTTTATAGACGAGATCCACCGTTTAAATAAATCTATCGAAGAAGTTTTATATCCAGCTATGGAGTCTGGTACTCTGGACATCATCATCGGCAAAGGCCCTTCTGCTCGTACTATCCAGCTCGAGCTCCCCCCCTTTACATTGCTCGCAGCGACAACGCGCGTGGCGAGTGTCTCCTCCCCTCTCCGCTCGAGATTTTCTGGGGGCGTGTTTAGATTAGAATTTTATTCTGAAGAAGAAATAGAAAAAATAGTAAAGAGATCTGCAAAGATATTAGGATTGAAAACTGACGGCAGCGCAGAAAGAGAGATATCCAAAAGATCTAGGTTTACTCCACGTACGGCAAATTATTTTTTGAAGCGCGCCCGAGATTTTGCCCAAGTACACAAACAGGATTTGGACCAGGAAACAGTGGGTAGGGCCCTAAAACTTTTGGGTATAGATGAGGTTGGTCTTTCCCCATCCGACAGACGCCTCCTTGAAACGATCGCTCATAAATTTAGCGGTGGTCCTGTCGGACTTGGCACACTAGCGGCTGCACTATCTGAAGAGGAGGCAACCATCGAAGAGTTCAATGAGCCATATTTGATCCAGATGGGTTTGATAGAGAGAACTCCACGTGGTCGATCGCTCACTTCTCACGGCTACAAACATATCGGTTTGTCCGTACCAAAAAACTTACAAGAAAAACTTTTATAAAAACATGTCAGGGCACAATAAATGGTCGAAGATAAAGAGACAGAAAGGGGCGACTGATGCAGCCAAGTCTAAGACTTTTGGCAAAATGGCCAAGCTGATTGCTTCTGCATCTAAACTTGCTAAAGGAGATGTCTCTTCCCCTTCGCTTCGTGCGGCTATAGAGAAGGCCCGGGAATACAACATGCCCTCAGACAACATCGACCGCGCAGTGAAAAAAGGTCTGGGTTCAGACTCAGAAAGTTTCGAAGCAAACACATACGAAGCATACGGACCAGGCGGAAGTGCTTTGGTGATAGAGGTACTCACCACAAACAAAAACAAAGCCGCTCAAGAGATAAAACACATTTTATCTAAAAATGGATTTGAACTTGCTGCACAAGGTTCAGCCACATGGGCATTCTCCAAAGGGCCGGGATCCGAATGGATACCAAATATGTTGATTCCACTTTCTACAGAAGATGAGGGGGTCTTAGAAAAACTAATAAACGAACTCGAAGAAAATGACGAAGTCCAAGACGTCTTCACCAATGCAGAATAGACTCTCTGGTATTAGCCAAGGGAGAGAAACTGTTTTGGCCATTGATCCTGGCTTTGATCGTGTTGGGGTTGCGATCATGGAAAGAACTGCCGGCAAAGAAAAATTACTATTCTCTGAATGTATAGAGACAAACAGAAAAGAACTTCACCCCAAAAGAATAGAGCAGATAGGAAAAGTGGTCAAAAAAATAATTGGAGTATGGAAGCCTGAATTCTTGGCTATAGAAAAAATGTTCTTTAATCAAAATATCAACAATGCCTTGGCGATCGCAGAGGCCCGTGGGGTGATAGTTTACGAAGCCTCTTGTGCGAACCTCCACATCTTTGAATACAGCCCGCAGGAGGTAAAAATAGCCACCACAGGCTATGGCAAGGCCGGCAAGAGAGAGGTGAAGGATATGGTTATGAGGATACTCTCCATGAAGGCCGCACCGAAACACGATGACGAAATAGACGCGATCGCTTTGGGGATAGCCCACCTCTCTTCCTACAAGCACAAGCAGAGGCTATCCACATAAATAGCGTTCGAGAAATTTGCAAAAGAAAAACACATTTGCTACAAATATGGAATCGAAAAAAGCCCAAAACTTTATCCAGGCCTTTTTTGACTAAATATAGCTATACACAAATGCAAGACGATATTCTACCCAAAGACGAAGATGAGATCCTAGATGACGGGTTATTGGACCCCCTAGCCCCATCAGTGGCTGGACTCGTCATCGACGATGAGGAATCCGATACCGTGGACATAGATGCTTTGGCTGACGAAGAGGACGAGGACGATTTAGAGGAAGACGATATGTAAACAAAAACCCCGCACTTGGCGGGGTTTTTGTTAGAGGACCTCTATTTTGATAAACCTACGCTTACCTATCTTTAGGGTCATCGGTTCGACTACTTCTTTATCCGGAGCTTCTATAACCTCGTCCTTTTCAACCCACCTTACTGCTTTCTCTTCTACCAACCGGCGCCACTCTGTTTTTGATTCGACTAATTTTTCTGCCATGACTATGTCAACAATTTTTGTACCGACCGATGCTTTGGCTGTGGTCATGTCTTCCGGCACACCTTTGTTTGAAAATGTCTCGGTAAAATCTGCTTCGGCCTCCTTGGCTAAAGTTTCTCCATGATAAATCGTGGTTATCTCCCGCGCCAAACGTAGCTTAACTTCTTTGGGATGGAGCTTGCCTGAAGATATTTTTGATTCAATATCTTTTACTTCATCTGTAGGTGTATATGTGGCAAGAGCAAAATAGGTGCCCATCACAGAATCTGGGATAGACATCACCTTACCAAACATTTCACTTGGCTTGTCAGTGATAGCAATATAGTTATCGAGGCTCTTGGACATCTTCTCAACACCATCGGTTCCAGTAAGGATCGACATAGACAAGACTGCCTGCTCTGGCAAATTACTCATTTTCATAACATCTCGCCCGACTAACATGTTGAAGGTCTGGTCCGTACCACCAATCTCCATATCACAAGAACCATATATACTGGCAATGGCATACGAATCAATTCCTTGAAGAACAGGGTACATCATCTCATGCATATATAGCTCTTCCCCTTTCTTTATGCGCTCCTGAAACATGTCTCGTGCAACAAGCCTGCTGTGTGTAATATGTTTTAGTGTCCAAAGGAACGTACTTAGAGTAATACCTATGACATTGTTATTGCCTATTTTTTTCTGCATCCTGCTGTCATCAAAAATCTTTGCCTTCCCCAAAAAGCTATTCCCGCTCACCTTTGTTCCTGGAACTATTTCTACTTCGCTACCTTTTGGCAGAGCCAAATCTGTAACCGCAGTAAACCAATCTGCATTATCTATCCAAGAAAAAAGCTTGGGGTCGTCAGTACGAAGAATCTTACCGACCTGGTCGATAAAGGTTTTCATATTATCAGCAACTTCTTTGAGATCAACTTCTGGTCGTACTTTGCTTTTGCCCGTCGGATCACCAATCTGCGCAGTGAAATCACCAACCAGAAAGATAACCTTGCAACCCATTTCTTGAAATTGTCGTAGTCTCCTAAAAACAACTGCATGCCCGAGGTGTATGTCAGGGCATGTCGGATCAACACCAAACTTTATAATGATGTCCTTGTCGTATTCTCCACGAGCTTTCTTCAAAAGTTTTTCCTTGAAGGATCCCTCGGGATCTATAAACTCTCCTACCCCTCTGGAGAGGGCTTCTTCTATGTCTCTTTCCATGAGAGTAATCTAGCATGGTAGAATGCTTTTATGAAGCGGGGAACAGGAATTTTGGGATACAGAGATATCTTAAGGGTATGGAAGAAAAATAAAGGGCTTATTATTAGTTCTGGTTTTTTGATTTTTTTTGGATGTGTTTTTCTCTGGGCTGCATTTCTAAGAATTCCTGATCTTTCTGACCTTGGGGACAGAAAAGTGGCCCAATCAACGAAGATTTATGACAAAACCGGGAAAATACTGCTCTATGACATGTCTTCAAATATTCGAAGAACTATCGTTCCTTTTGAAGAAATATCCATCAATATTAAAAATGCCACCCTCGCCATAGAAGATAAGGATTTCTACAATCATGGCGGAGTAAAGATTAGCTCATTTATCAGAGCACTCTTGGTCAACCTAACCACTCTATCTTATAGCCAGGGTGGTTCGACCATAACTCAGCAAGTAGTAAAAAACACAATCCTCACTGGCGACAAAACCCCAACAAGAAAAATAAAAGAGTGGATACTCGCAGACAAGCTAGACAAACTACTGCCCAAGGATGAAATCTTGGCTCTTTATCTAAACGAGAGTCCTTATGGTGGCAGTATCTATGGTGTAGAGGAAGCGTCCATAAGTTATTTCAGTAAACGAGCAAAAGATTTATCGATGGCGGAAGCTGCCTATCTCGCGGCCATGACCAAGGCCCCCACCTTCTATTCCCCTTATGGGAAGAACTTGGATAAACTTGAGGATCGCAAAAACTTAGTCCTGAGAGAAATGCTTACCGGAGGTTTTATCACTGAGAGCGAATATGAAAGGGCTCTGGCAGAAAAAGTGGTGTTCAATCAGAAAACTGAAAGTGATGGGCTCAAAGCGCCCCATTTTGTTTTCTTTGTCATAGATCAGTTAGCACAAAAATATGGAGAGGAAACCATGTCCAAGGGTGGTTTAAAAATAACCACGAGCTTAGATTATGACATTCAAAGCAAAGCGGAGGCTCTTGCCAAAAAATATGGAGAGATAAATCAAAAATCTTTTAATGCAGACAATAATGCGATTGTAGTAATAGACCCAAAAACAGGAAACATCCTCTCGATGGTAGGTTCAAGAAATTATTTTGATAAATCGATCGGAGGAAACTTCAATGTAGCAACGGCCCACAGACAACCAGGATCAACGTTCAAACCGTTTGTGTATTCAACCCTCTTCAATATGGGATACACCACAGAAACAATACTTTTTGATGTGAGAACCCAATTCTCTACAAACTGCCCTCCTGACCAACTAACCTCTGACGATGGTTGTTACTCGCCAGAGAATTATGATGAAAAAGTTAGAGGACCTATGACTATTAGAGAGGCTCTGGCTCAGTCCATAAACATCCCGGCTGTTAAAGCACTCTACCTCGCGGGTATTCAAAACTCTTTGGATCTAGCAGAAAGGATGGGCATCAAAAAACTCGCTGACCCAAACCAATATGGACTAACTCTGGTCCTCGGAGGCGGCGAGGTGTCTCCTCTGGATATTACATCTGCTTACTCTGTTTTTGCTAATGATGGAGTAAGAAATCCACACAATGCTGTTTTGAAAGTCGAGGATGCACAGGGATCTATCATAGAAGAGTTCGTACCTAATCCAGAAGAAGTTCTACCCAAAGAAACGGCGCGCAAAATATCCTCTATCTTGTCGGATAACAACGCGAGAACGCCCGCATACGGAGCCTCCTCTGCCCTCTATATCCCAGGGAGGCCTGTCGCTGTAAAAACAGGAACAACGAACGATTACAAAGATGCATGGATCATCGGATACACGCCTAACATCGCTGTCGGGGCGTGGGTTGGCAATAACAGCAACACCCCAATGGAGAAAAAGGTGGCTGGGTTTATAGTCGCCCCGATGTGGAGAGAGCTCATGAACCAGATACTGCCCTCACTCCCAATAGAAGAATTCAGCTCACCCGAACCAATAGACGAAGACCTTAAACCGGTAATGCGAGGCATTTGGCTGACTTCAAGTTTAGATGAATCTGGGGGCACGTTTAACTTTAACCAAACACCCTTCGATGGTCGGATTCATTCGATACTTTATTGGGTGGATAAAAACAATCCCTTAGGAGCTAGACCAGAAAACCCCAACAAAGACCCTCAGTACAGCAGATGGGAATACGGCGTAGAAAACTGGATCAACTCTCCTGCTTATAGAGATTTCCTGTTTAGTAGATCTTAGTTTTATTTGTAAAAAATTTTTGTAATACCTAAATTTCTTTCAGAATTTATTCTGTCTAAGATTGCTTCTTCTTTTAACTTGATTGTGTTGTTCTTTGCTGGGGTAGAAGATATCTCTAAAACATTTTCTTTGATGCCTATTTCTTTTGGATCTAGGGTGAAGTGACAAAAATTCTCTATACACAAAACGATAAACTCTTTATTGAGAACGTCTTTTCCTAAAGATTTTTTAAATTTTTCTAAAAGTGAGCTGAGGTTTTTCACAATTTGTTCATCGGCATTACCAAATACATAAAGGTTTTGTCTGAGACTCCTTCCATAAGAATGGGTTTGCCTTGGCCACTAAATCTGAGATTTATAGAATCAGAAGGAATTGACTGAAAACAGTCTGTGAAATATCGGTGATTAACGCTTATTGATAGCTCTTCCCCTTTTACAACCGCCTGTATTTGATGCTTGTTTTCTCCAATGTTCTGGTTTTTTGATTGAATTTCAAAAAGTTTTTTTACTGAGGAAACCTTTAAGTTCAACTGATTGAAAGAATCAGAGAAAATAAGTGCGGTTTTCAAAGAATCAACAAGGTCCTGCTTCAAAACAATAACTTCAGAGGAGGTTTCTTTGGGGATGATTTGTTTGTAGTCTGGAAAAACTCCATCTATTATCCTCGAGGTTAAGTACACCCCTCCACCAAAAAAAGTTGCTTGGTTTTCTTCTATGGAGATAGAGATGTCCTCGTCTATAGAATCAAAAACTCTAAGAATTTCAGAAATATTTTTTTGAGGAATTAGGATTTGTTTAAAATGTGGCATTTTCTTAACTTTCATTTTCCTTTCCGCCAACCTAAACGAGTCTGTGGCAGCGAAAATGAGTCCATCGCCCCCATAAGCAACGCAGACGGACGATAGCTCTGGCTTCATGCTTCCTACCGCAGCGGCGTAGTAAACCGATTTAAGACCCAAAATCAGATCTTTTGAAGGCATTGAGAAAGCTTCATCATCTTTTATGAGTGGAATTATAGGGAAGTCCTCTGTTGGGAGGGTTTTGATCGTTGCTTCTGTGTCCCCTGTTTTAATTAAAATAACCTGGCCCTCTGTTTCTATATTTATGTTTTTATCCTTTTTTAAAGAGGAAACAAAAGAGCTGAGTATTTGCGCAGGGATAACAACCTCGCCCGGCTCTATAACTTTTGTAGGAATGGTTATGGAGATAGCAAGATCCAGGTTTGTGGCTTTAATAGAAACAGTATTATTCTCTGCTTTAAGATAAATACCGCCCAAAGCTGGTAGAGTTGGGTTTTTTCCAGAGACCTTCTCTGCCCGCATTACCGCTTCCCCAAACCTATCCTTAATGCATTCTATTTTCATATATAAATACTTGTTAATACTATTAGTCCTGTGGATATGTGTATATCTTTTAAACCCATATTTTGAGCCGTTCTTTGGGAAGATTTCAGATTTGTGCTGTGCATAACTTCTAATAAGAGGGATTGGTTTTTGTCCCCACCCCTTTTAATACCTGATTTATACTCAGTATTAACCCCGTTGTCCACCGACTTATACTTTGTTATCCACATAGTATTAAACAGCTAATAAGTTTCTTATCTGGTTTATTTCCTGAGAAAGAGTCGGGTCTTCTTTGATATCCACTTTAATTTTCTCACAAGAATGGATAACTGTAGTGTGGTCACGGCCCCCAAGCTTTTGTCCGATCGATGGATATGAGATGTTGAAATCTTCTCGAAGTAGATACATGATCACCTGTCTTGGTTTAATCACCTCCTTTCTTCTTGTTTTTTCATAGATACTTTCTTCCTCGATAGAATAAAAATCAGCAACAATCTTCACTAAATCTTTTATAGCAACAGACCTTTTAGGTTTTGTGTTGTTTTTTACAAAAGACCGCACGTCAGAGATGGTGATCTCTCGTCCTTTTAGTTGTGACTGTATCGCCAGGGTGTTTATGGCGCCTTCCAAATCTCTTATGTTTCCATTAACTGAGTGAGCAAGATAATCCACAATCTCCCCCGAGAGAACGAGTCCTTGTTGTCTCGCTTTTGTTGTTAGGATGGCAATCCTCGACTCTTCGTCAGGAGGAGGGATATCTACTATCATTCCAGCAGAAAATCTGGACTTCAGCCTTTCTTCCAGTCCGGGAATAAAATGGGGGTGTTTGTCAGAGGAAAAGACTATTTGTTTATTGTTGTCATAGAGAGTATTAAAAAGATGAAACAACTCCTCTTGGAACTTAACTTTATCTGAGAAAAACTGGATGTCGTCCATGATTAGTACGTCGTATTTCCTGTATTTTTCTTTAAAAACACTCATTTTTTGGTTTTGCAGTGCATTCATACAGTCTTGGCCAAATTTTTCTGAAGTCATGTAAAAAACTTTCTTTCCTGGGTTTGCGGTTTTAACATGGTTGCCTATGGACTGTATTAAGTGGGTTTTGCCGTGTCCGGTGGAGCCGTATATAAAAAGCGGGTTGTACATGAGCCCAGGAGACTTCAATACTGCTTGGGCGGCTGCATGTGCGAGTTCGTTGAAAGGTCCGATCACAAATGTTTCAAACGTGTACCGAGGGTTTAGGTTGTCGTCTTTGTTTATGAGGTTGTCTGGCAAAGGGAGCTCCTTCATGCCGAGCGCTCCCTGCATGTCTCTGTCGTCTCTTCTCTTGGATTCTTCTTTATTCACCACATACTCTACGGCGTGAATTGAGCTGTCGAGGTTTCTGAGAGACTTTAGTATCGTGTGGTGGTATTTTTGTATAAGCCATTCTTTGACGAAAGCGTTGGGCACAGACAGGACCACCACCCCATCAACCTCCTTCACTATTCGTGTATCTTTAAACCATGTTGTGAAATTTGCTTTAGAAACAGCGAGCTCTATCTCCACCAGGACGCTTTGCCATAATTGTTTGTAGTCCATAGTGCTTTTAGTTCTTAGTAGTATATCCTCCGAGGTTGATCATCAGAACTTGTGAAAATGCTCGAAAATGTTTATAATGTGTTCATAACTTGTTAAGAGTAATATGTCTACAACATACCAACCTAAAAAACGCAAGCGAGCCAGAGCTCACGGTTTTCGTAAAAGAGCAAAGACAACCGGAGGGAAAAGGGTTGTGAAGGCTCGACGCCGTAAGGGCAGAGCCAGACTGACCGTCTAGTTTTTAGACCAAAACCAATGCTTCCCAAGAAAACCAGGATTCCTAGGCGTATTTTTGCGGATTTATTGGAAAAGTCGCGCTATTCTAACTCCCCCAACTTCTCTATGAGGTTTAGGCTGTCCGGGGAGGCGCCTCGTTTTGGGGTGTCTGTATCAAAAAAAGTGTCAAAAAGTGCGGTCAAGAGGAATGCTATAAGAAGACGGGTCTACTCCTCTATATCCAAGTTTTTAGAAAAAGTGCCAAGCGGACTGTTCCTATTCGTGGCTAAACCAGGCTCGGTTTCCCTGAAAGGTGAAAAGTTGAACACGGAGATTCAGCTATTACTCAGAGATGCTTCTGCGATTGTTTCTGGGTCTGAAAAAAGCTACAATCCTTAAATGTCCGCTCTCTACCACTCTTTAATATTCTACCCTCTATACAACACACTTGTTGGCCTCTTCACGCTTTTGCCTTGGGCTGATGCAGGAATTGTGGTAATACTACTAACTCTTATTGTACGCCTAGCCCTGTTTCCTCTTTCAAAGAAAGCAGTTCTCACCCAGGTAAGAATGCAACAGATAAATCCAGAATTAAAGGAAATAAAAGAGAGATATAAAGATAATCAAGAAGAGCAGGCCAGGAAAACACTTGCTCTGTATAAAGAAAAAGGAGTCAACCCATTTTCTGGGATATTTGTTTTGCTTATTCAGTTACCAATTATCTTTGCTCTTTATGGGATCTTTTTACACGCCGGCTTTCCTGGTGTAGATAGCTCGATATTGTATTCATTTGTGCATGCGCCGGATGAAATAAATACGATGTTTCTAGGATTGATAAACATAACAGAGAAAAGTGTTGTCCTGGCATTTTTTGCAGCAGTAACGACATTTTTTCAGTTAAAATTGGCCACAGGCGGACTCTCAAACAAATCAAATAATCCAAATGAGAAGAAATCATTCGGCGAGGACCTCGCACAGAGCATGCAGACTCAGATGAAGTACATCTTTCCCGTGCTGGTGTTCTTTATTTCTTATAAAATCTCAGGAGTGATCGCTCTATACTGGCTAACTTCAAACCTATTTACCATTGGCCAAGAGATTGTGGTTCGTAGAAATATCCCAAAGACAACTTAAGGCTATTTTAATTTTAACGCCCACAGAGACAAGTCTTTTTTGTTGATAAAGAAAAGATAGTCTTCGTCTGGAGACAAAAAAGGATTTATCACATCTACGTCTACTTCAAAACTTCTCCTTGGTTCAAGGAGTACATCTGATAATTGATTGGCGGGGTCAATTTTCCAAATACTATCATTGAAACTGACAGCGCCCTGATACCATGACTCAGGTTGCTTTGGTCCGACTATTCCCTCAGGGTTTCCACAATAGATTAAATTTTCTTTTTTACTCCACACACATTTTTCTGGGATTGTTACTGGAAAGATTTTCGTGTTTTTGTTGGTATCAAAATTTTTGTGTTCCAAAACAAACTCATCACCAGAGTAATACGAATAAATTATAGATTTACCAGTTTTGTTCGGCAGGATGGTGAGCCCGTTTAGGGGCCCCAGTATCTTTGTGGCCTTACCGCTACTCTGGTTCACTGTATAAGCATAACCAGGCGTACTTGAGTCGGGCCGTGTTTGTATGAATAGGCTTGTTCCTTCTGAGGTGAATGGAGTCCATTCTGAAAATGGATAAGACCCAAGATTTTTTTGTTTGGTCCCGTCGAACTCAGAAGAGATCAGTGTTTTCGTATCCGCCAATACATAAAAGAGCTTTGTCCCACCAGAGATGTTTTTAATCTCTCCCCTCAAAGGAGTCATGGTGACAGAATGTAAGGCATCCGTAGTTGTAGATTTAGGTGCTGTTAAAGCAATGGATAGATTAGATATCTGGTCTCCTTCAAGAGATCGTAGAACAAGAGCATTTCCATCTGATCTGAAAATAGCCTCGTATATCTTGGGCAAGGTGTTGTTGGTAATCTTCATTCTCTCTTGGGTGTCGGGTTTGATGTCGTAGACATGACCAGTTGCTCGGTCTACATACCTTACAACTGTAGAGCCGTTTTTTATTATGGATATAGCCCCAGCCACTGGTTCAAGGGAGAGTTTAAAAAAATTAGGGAACGTCGCACCGGTCTGGTTATTCGAAGGATTTGTAGAAGTGGTTTTATCTCCTGGGTTACTTGGATTAAATGGTATGTCACTCCCCCCTTGACCAAACGGGAGTTCTGATTCTGTTTCTGTGTCAGATTGCTGGGGCAACTGTCGTCCAAAGATAAACCAACCTCCAACAATGAGTATTATGACGGCAAGCAGTGTAAGGAAAATTATTTTTTTATTCATATAAGTATCTAAAAACAAACATGCCAGTGAGGAGAATTACCGGCTATTGTTTCGTTCACATAGGTTCCACCATCATATACGAATCTCTGGCTCCCAGTTGTACACCCTGTTCCTTCTGATTTGAACCCATTCTTTTCTAAGAAATTAAAAAGCTGAGAATCAAGTCTCAAATCCACGACTCTACCCCCAGGTCTGTGCTGGGTACCTTCAGAATGAAGCCAATACTCCGTTCCTCCAGTTATAGTCAGGAGGCAAGTTGGACAAGCTTCTTTCAGTCTTATTAAAGCGTTTATAATCCTACTACTCATGCCATATACGGAAGTACAGTTTTTGTCCCCGATACTGACACAGTTGCTGTTATTAATACCAATGGTGTTAGCCCTCAGAATAGCCCTGTTTCCGTCATCCTCTGGCCATGGCTGTCCGATCTGTCCAGCTGTATTTTCTATGACCGGCGGCGCATATCTTGTGAGTCCCAGATCTATTTTCACAAAATTTGGGTTTATGGTGTAGAGAATAGTATAAGATCCTATGGCCAAGACGAGCCCATAGATAGCGTTCTGTATCCTCTCCTTGGCATCACTTTTACCACTAATGGCATCGGTAGACATATACTGTATACCCCCGAAAATAATCATAAGTACAGAAAGAGCACCCGCCACGCCTATCGTGAGCTTGATGATCCCAGGTATATACGTTGCTGCGTTTACAGCCCCGGTACCAGGCCTAGTCGTCCCAGGGAGCTCGGCCAGAGGAGTGTAGTCGTAGAAGGGTGTTGGTTCTGCAGATGCCAGATCAGTAGAAAGACCAAACAGAACAAAGATAAACAGAGCAAGTGTTAAAAGATATCTCATACTTTTATTATACAGGAGACGTTTTAAAAAGCGTCTACGGGGTTTTTACCCCCGGAGTAATATTTGCTCCGGGCAGAGTTTTGGATTTTTCCGAAAGATATTTAGTTAGGACGAGAATGGTCCACCCAGGTAGGGCGTTCAACATGGGCACAGTTTCAATAAACGAGGTGATTGAAACGGAAATAACATTTTTCTTTTCCAACAGCTTAAGTCCTTCTAGCTTGAACCACAACAAAAGGGTTAGCAAGGCAAACACGCTGATAAAAAGGTTGACCAACCACCCAATGATTGAAAGCGGCACCAAAACAAAGGTTAAGGCGAAGAAATCATTCATGATCTCAATCCCGGCCTGGATAAGATCAAATGCCAAGGCCAGAGACCCCATCATGATCCAGGTTATGTTTGATATCTTTTCTTTCTCCATCTTATATAGACAGGTCTATTTTATTGTTCCCAGTAGGAAGACTGATTTCCTTGTCTGCCTCCAATTCTTGTTTGGCTTTCTTTTGTGCCAAGACTTGAGATGGGTCAGAGGTGATGATCTGATCTTCTGTATACGAAGCGATGTTCTTAATAGCCACGTGCTTGAGTCCGGCAAAAAAGATTCCTTCCCCAACCCCAGATTCGAGCAACAAGAATTTTTCTTCGTCAGTCAGGTTAAATATTTTTTGGAGATTGTCTACGGTGGTTGGAGATTGTTTGAGGAGTATTTGGATAGAAGAGTTGGTGATGATTGGTAGACCATAAGGACTCTTCAAGAAGTCCCCTACGTCCTGGGTGACCGTCGCTACACCGAGATAATACTTGCGTCCCCTCTTCACTAGACCCATAAGGAACGATGCGGTGTCATCCGACTTCATCATCCACCAAGCTTCATCTATGACGAGTAATCTTTTTTTGAGTTCTTTTCTGATGGCATTCCAAATATAGTGCGTGACTATATACATGGCTATAGGTTTGAGCTCGTCTTCCATATCTCGGAGTGAGAAGACTACAAACTTTTTATTTATATCTACATTTGTCGGTTTATTGATAAAGCCTGCCCACGTACCCTTGGTGTATTTGGTGAGCCTTTGAGCTAGTGATTCACCTCCTTCGAGTCCAGAAAGAACGAGTTCAAAGTCACTCATAAGAGGCGGCTCGATAGACCTGAAATCAGAGTCAGCCGTGATGTCTTTCAAGGCATACGTTTCGGTGATCGCTCGGTCGATGATGGCATCTTCTTCTGCGGTTAAACCACCCATCATGAGTCTGAACAAGCCTACAAGGTTGATGATGTTTGATCTAAGTACATTTGCTGCAGATTCATCAGGTCCAGGTATAGGTAAATCAAAAGGATTTATATGATGTTCAGAATTTAAGGAAATCTTGAAATACCTACCTCCTGTGACTTCTGCCATGTATTCGTACTCCCTCTCTGGGTCAATGACTATCACTTCTGTCTCAAACATGAGCGTTCGTAGAATTTCTAGTTTAGTGGCATATGATTTACCCGCACCAGATTTGGCAAACATGATGGAGTTGTAGTTTTCCAAAGAGAATCTATCGAATAAAACCAAAGAAGAGTTGTGTCTGTTTATCCCATAAAGGATGCCTTTGTCCGAAGTGAGGTCAAAAGAAGTGAATGGAAAGAGGGACGACAGCGGCGAAGAGTTCATCTTGGAGTGGACCATTAATAGATCGTCACCAAGCGGAAGGGTGCTTTTGTACCCTTGTTCTTGTTGGAAGAGAGCTGGTTTGGCATAGACTAGCTTGGCTTCGAGTATAGATTTGATTTCTGATTCGACCTTGTCGAGTTCTAGGTCACTTTCGGCATATATGGTGATGTAAAGACCAACATCAAATAGCTTTTCTTGCGCTTGCTGTAGCTGGTCTCGTAGATTCTCTAGATCTTGGTAGGCAACGTCGAGCATCGGATCACGAACCAACCCCTTTTCTTCCCTGCTGTGGATTTGGCTTTGCACTTCTGCTACTTTCTTTTGGAATTGCCTTAGAACTTTAGAAGTTTCGATCGGATGGACAAAGATAGAGACGTCAAAAACTTTATCCATATTGATGATCGGAGAGAACCAGCTTTCAGAGAGGAAACGAGGGTAAGAGATAACGAAGAAGCTCCTCACAATTTTTTCTCCCAAATTTAGTTCTTTCGGAGTAACCTTGAGTGCGGAAGGAGCGATGATGTCTTTGAGTTCGAGCACGCCCGCTTGAAATATCTCTTGAGGAAGAACAGAGCTAATGTCCTTCGATCTTTCTTTGCCACCAAATAATTTATTGAATATTCCCATATTAGTTAGATTTTATTGGTTTTTCTGTATCTCCTGGATTAAAAGCTTTGTAGAAAAGTTCAATCAATTCCTCTGTGCCCAACCGCGCCACTCTTATCCCTGTACGAACGAGGCCTTGTTCGACTACCGAGAGTCTTTGTTCGAGTTGTGTCAGATTTTCTGCAAAACTGCTTTCTTTGTGCGCGGTCTTTTCCTCAGCCGTCTTTTTGTTAAAGAAAGAACCCAGTCCAGAAGATTTACCAGAAGAAATGGCAGAAGGAGTGTATGGCACTACGATAAAAAAGTTTTTGGTCATGATATTTGTGCTCTCGGTGAAGCTTTTGATGAACTGGATGTATTCTTGTGTTTGAATTTTCATCAGATCATTAGTTTGTTTCTTTTCCTGTTCTTCTAGGAGTGCTATATAGGGTCTGATGTCGAGCTTTCTTGATTGGATCACTATCTGGACAGAGAAATCTAAAGAGTTTAGAAAGTCTTGGAATTGTAGAAGTATGGCTTGCTTCTCATCTTCAGACTTTAAAGAAAAGTTAACCGAGGAAGCCAGCACAACTGCTCTTAAACCACCGTCTTTGAGAACAAGGACGGAATCACGAACTTCTTGTATAGGAACGAAGGCCTGGGTCGAGGTTGTACTCGGTGACATGTTTATATTATAGCGTATCTTCCCTGTTTTGATTGTTGTTCTGCTTCACATCTAGAGCAAAACTTAGTTCTTTTAGTTTTGATCCAGATAATTTAGGCACATAAACTTGAGTCTGAGTCTGTCCGGGAACCTCCTTTCTGATAATTTGTTTGTCTTCTTTTTTCCAAACATAGAGCTTGCTTCCTAAGGTGTATTGAAAGAATGCCTCTACGACTTCTACAAACGGTTTCGAGTTCACTTTGTAGAAGGCAAGGGCTACAGCAAATACCACCACAGGGACGGATATGAGTATGGCTATAAATTTGGGCAAAAGGGTAAATAAAACAACGGACACGCCTACTCCGCCAGCCAGGTAGATGAACTGTTTGAAAGTTAGGGGGCCAAAGATCTTATCCTCGATTTCTATGAATTGGGGTACTTGGAATCTCATGCTTACTCTAGCTTACACTAATTTAATGGTTCTCTGTACGGATCTATCCCCCCAGTGTATCTAGGCACGCCTATCGTGGAGGCCGGCCTCGGTGCCGGTTCTTGTGGTGTTTGCATTGTAGGTATTGTGGGCGGTATAGGTGTTGGTTCTCCCTCTTTTCCACTCGGCAAGAGTATCTCTTCAGGCTCTGTCCCCAGGAGTTTTGGTACGGGTTTATTTTTTTCTAAATCAATTGCTTTCTTGATTACCACAGCAAAAACTCTTTGATCAATCTCTTTTATTACATTGATTATTGTCTGCTCATCCAAGTTTTCAAATCCCTCACTGAGATTTTCAGGATAGTCTTCCAAATTCTCAAATCCATACAGAGCAAGCATTGTCTCTGTTTCCAGTGTGCTAACTTGATCCAAGTTTAGATTGTTTTGTACACCAACATCTTCTACAAGTTTTTTCCAATCAATAGTATTAATTGCTTCCTGCATAAATATAGGAAGATTTTCAAATTTTTCTTTTATTATTTTGTCAGTATCGTTCATATATTTATTCTGCGGAATATTTTTTTGGTCCAGGGTCCGTGGCTCCACCAGTAGGTTCGTTGGTCTTTGGTTCCCCTGCTTTTGTTTCTGTTCCTGTATCATCTCCTGCTTCTTTTGCTTGTTTGGCGATTTCTTCCGCTATTTTCTCTGCAGGCTTTTTGTCTTTGATACTCTTTCGTATTGTCTCCGCAGCCAGTGTATATTCTTTCTTGGTTGGACCGAATAAGCCGATTCTCTTTATGTCTGGTATCAAATACCCCAATGGGCTGTCAGGGTCACCTATTCTGGTAGTGAGGAATTTTGCGTAAGCTTCTTTTCTAATTGCACCAACCCCCTTAATTTCCTTTGGCTTCCAGCCAAATGTCTCCTCTGCAATCTTTTCAGCCTCTTTCTGGCTTTTGCCAGCCCTGATCAAATCATCGATATTTGTCTTCCTTAGCTTTTCAAGTTCGGCCTCTGCTTCTTTCTGGTTCTTGCCTGAATCTTTTAGTTTCTTGATTTCTCTCAACTGAACTCCCTCTCTTCTAGAAATTTCTGCTTTCGCCTGTTTTTCAGTTAGTGTCCATCCAGATTCTTCTCTTATTTCACTAACCTTTCTTTTGCGTATCTCGTCTTCGTTTGCACCGCTTAGCTCATCTACCTTTCTTTGTGCGTCTGCGATTATCTCAGGATCATCAGTTTTCTTTGCCTCATCTAATTTTCTCTTGGCCTCAATAACTGAAAGCTCTGAAGGTTTGAGACTGTCGGCATATTTCTTTTCTGTCTCGATTCTATCCTTGAGATCTTTTGCATAACCACCACTTTGACCCTTTCCTGCCCCTAAGTCTTTCCCTATTCCTGTAGCTCTTATATCAAAGCTACTCTTAGATAGCTTGCTTGCGGCCGCAAGGTTGAGACGTGCCCTGATACTTCCTTCAGCCGCTCTATCTTGTAGCTCCTTGTTTCCTTCTAAGGAAGCACCGTATCTACCTATGATCCCCCGACCCGCTCTTCCTGCAAGGCCCACCGTCGCTCCGCCTGCAAGGCCCATGGCCCAACTGCCCATTTTACCAACTACACCACCTGCCTTAGATGAGATTGATTTGGCAGTAGTAAGGGCGGCAACGATGAGGGCGATGGCGATAAAGAAATTGATGATCAAACCCATGCCGCCCGGGGAAGGCGCGCCGTTCACAGCTGCACTTTGAGTGAGTCCTTGCCTAAGAGTCTCTGATCCATTTACTCCGATGAAGCTCGGGTCATTGATGATGACAATCACCACCCATGCGAGGAACATAAAAACTGGAGCGAAGGTTAACTGACTCATCAAAGCATCTTTCCATTGCTTCGCTTGGTCCTTTAATCCTGGTATCACTAGAGCGAGGAAAGCTATAGGTGAAAACGCCATCACCAAAATCAAAATGACGTATCGCATCAAAAAGAAGAAAGTAATAGCCAAGAACACCCAGGTGGTGATTAGTATGAATATAGAGCCCATTATTCCTACTAGAGTTATCTCTCCCGCGTTTATAGAATCAGTACCGTCTGTCTTGTATATAGTTTGTATTTTAAGTGGAGCGACAAAGCTGTTGGAGAGCCCCATAGAAAAATTATCACCCTGTGCAGCATCCGGGGAGATGGCTCCGTAGAAAGTAAGGGTGACTATATTCGAAGCATCTATCAGTACCTTTGTCCCAAACAAACTGAAATTGATAAACAAAGCGATGATGACCAAGTTTTTTATTGTTTCTTTGGCGAGTGACCTATCTCCTAATATAAGTTTTATGGATGCATACAGGAGAATAAATATGAAAAACATATTGGCGATGTCCCTTACTGTCTCCCAGATCATCTTTATAGAAGTAAGATCACCTATGTGTTGTTTCATGTCCACGACTGTATAGTCGATAACATAGTTCAGGAGAATACCTGCGAGCCCTAAGAGGAAAGACAATATCTTTAAAACAGCATTCGATGCATTTGCCATACAATCCTCGAGCTCAATACCTTCTGATATGGAAATGCACGCTGCATCTGTCGTGTTAGTGGGTACGAATAGTAGAATCAAAAACAAAGCGATTCCTAAAATAGCGAAAGTTTTTTTATCTATTTTCCTAAAGTGCTTAAGCCAAAGCATTTGGTTTTATTATATCCCAGCTTCATTCAAAATTTCTCCAAACTTGAGCCTGAATGATTTGCTCGCAGACTGTAAATACTTACTACTATGATCAATTTTTAAGGTAACTTGTGATACTCCAGAACCACTACCCTCTTGTCTAAAAGTAGCACTCGGGCCGACAAAGTTGTTGCCCGAAGAAACGTTGTTTATGAGCCACTTATAGCCTAGGTCCGATGCCAAGGATCTGGTGCCAAAATAATAAGGGGAAGCAGTAAAGGTAACTTCTTTATCTTTGAGTTCGAACTCACCGCTAACTTCTTTGTTGTAGAGGATCCCATAGAGTGGATGGTTTTCATACACGAGGACCTTTGGGGCTGTTCCCTTAAGAGTGATCTCTTTCTCTCCAACAATAGAGTTGTCTTCCGTCCTCACATTAACAGAAATCACCTCATCTCTAAGGTAGATAGAGTTTTCAAGACCAAAAGAACTTTTCCCATATCCAGAAGCCGTGCTTACAACCTGGCCATTTCTACTCCATCTATAGACAAGTGAAGTTCCTGGTATCTCTCTACCACCTCTGTCTATAAATTTAGTTAGAGCAAAGACAGTAACCTTGTTTTGATAACTGTATAGAGGCTTGCCTCTATAGAATGGAGGTACGTATGAATCACTTTGCCAGACGAGGTCGATTTCTGTTGGGATAATGTTAATTGTCTTCTTAAATCTATTTTTATTCGACGGTGTGATAAATACATCAACCTTATCTACATTACCGACGCCCCTAGTAGTAAATTCAAAAAACTTTAGACCAACCCCTTTTGTCATGGCTCTATTATTTAACACCCACTCAATGAGCGACGAATCTATGTCGAAAGAAGCGTCAGTCATTTCTAGTCTTGTTTCGGTGTTCCCCCCTGGGTACAAGGGCGTCACCTCAACTGTTGTGGTGTCCGCTTGATCGATGTTTATCCCCGAGAATTGGGCGTGAGAAAGTAACGGGGCCATGAACAGCCCAAGTCCTAGCAACAATATTTTTTTCTGTTTAGTGTCCAACATATATAGACTTACAGGCTTTTTTATCTACAGGGTCCACAAACCTATCAAGATCTACCACAGAGATATGAGCTTCTTTTGTGCCGGGGAAATACCTCTCATCGTCTTCGACGTACTGCCTGGTTATTGTCACCTGAGTGATGCCAGTGACCGGGTCTCTCTCGAATGTTTGGTTGAACGCATTGTATCTTGGCCAAACACCTATACTTGTCCTTGGTAACTGGCTTTCCGTACCACCCCATAGTGCATTTACCATAATCTCTGCCCCATCTACTCTTACAGGGAATAATTCGAATTCTCCTGAGCCGCCGCTGATATTTGCTATCCATTTAACGTCTTCATTGCGTTTGTATCTTGGGAATTCGGCGTAGCATTCTACGACAAGAGGTGGGAATTTTGACACAGTCACCGAAGGGTCACATATAACAGTAGAGGTTTCGGGTACTCCGGGTATGATTGTTTCTAATCCACTCTCGTCTACGGAGATGATGTTTCTGGTTCTGGTTACTCTCACTCTCGCGTCTTTTACTCCTTCGGTTGTATATATAATCTCTGCAGTATTCTGTGTACCAGAAAGTCCTCCAGCACCAGACCATTCGTAGCTTATAGAGTCCTCTGGGTTGAATCCGATCACCTGAGCAGACCACTTGACTGGATTAAGGACGAGAGTGTTACTTACATCAGCACTACAGGTTATAGGACTTGCTGTTGCGCCTGCAGATTGATTACCAGACTGATTTCCCGCTGGAGACCTACCAGCCCCAGCAAGGTTTTTCAAAGTTTTTTGAGCAAGTAGACCGATGCCAGCACTTACTATCTCATCAAACTCATCCGCGAGTTCTAGTTGTCTAAAACCCGTACCGACGACATCAGTAAGCTGCTCATTGATAAACGATCCAGGGGTCTTTATATTTCCCTTCGCATCTTTAATAGAAATAAACCCCCTACCCCAATCTGCGAGCATTTTTTCTATACCTAATTTTTTCTGGACTTCTTTGTCTATACTGTTTGTCAGCTGGATAAGATTACCATCAGGGTTGTTGGCATCATTTTGTGTCATGCTAAGCCATCCTTGCCACCCGCCTTGATTAAAATCATCGAGGAATCCTTCAAGGTTGTTTGTTACCCCCATGAAAGTACACTGCGGGTTATAGTTCACACCATCCTTACCGTTATCTGTTAGATACTTTCTCGCCAAGTTAACTTTCACTTGAACACGAAACGGAGCACAGAGTCCATTGAGCTCAGTGTCGTTTATGATATTCCCAGCGATAACATCTCCAGCATCTTTAAAATATTGTTCTAGGTTTGTGATGAATTTTGGCTGTCCGTCCGTGCCACCACTTATCCAAGCTACAATGTCATTTGTTGCCATTCTTAGTAAGATCTTCAAAGAGAGGGTGCCCAATGCATCCCAGCTTGTGCCGGGTATTGGTATTCCGAAAAATGGGATTTGCGAAACCTCTTTTTTTGTTTGAGGCACGTTGTTAACAGGTATTTGCAGTAGAGTACCCTGCGCCATGACTAACTTGGGAGTCATCAAAATAGGGCCGAGGAATGAGGCGATGAGTATAGCAGAGATTAATTTTTTGTTTGTAGATTTCATGTACCTTGCCAGAATAATCTAGCCTCTGTGTTTGCGAAAATTATACCATTTGCATTGAAGTAAGTCAGAAAGTTAGAGAGGATTTCTGACTCTCTACTACCGATTTCTGATTGGGCTTGAAAGGCGAGCATGGCTTTTAGAGGGTCAGTGCCTATGAAGGACATATCGTTTGTGTTGTTTGCTGAGTCAACATAAACATTTATTAGATTAAGATGATTGACCACAGCACCTCTAGGTGCGCTTAGGTTTTTTAACTCCTTGGCGAAATTTAAATACAGACCTGAAATATTTTTGAATTTGTTTTGAAGCTCTTCGCTTTCTATGTTGTCTGCATTTATGTACTCGATAGGGTTCTTAAGGTACTCATCGGTGTATCTTTTTTTGATAAGAGCTACATTGGTTGCATACGCGATAATCAGGTCAGTGTTTGAATCTTCGAAAGTGACTATATCCTTAGTTGAAAAATACGGTATTTTTTTCTGTGCCTCTATGTTCTCTACCGTAGCCTCAGCAACAGCATCTATCCCCTCTTGGCTGATTGAACCATTTTCTTTGAGAGTCAGATAGCCCGAAAATAATCTCCTGCCGAATTTTTGAGTCTCAGTTTCTCCTAGATTTATAACAGCATCTTCTGCGTTTGCCTCAGCTTCATTCAGAATCTCCTCTTCTGTGGGCATACGATCGATGTTGTTTAGGTAGTTTTGTCCGTCTACTATAGATAACTTCGCCTCATTTTTTTTGAAATAAGCAGATAAGGAAGACCCCCCAATGAACAAAAGGGCCAACATGATCGAGATAATGATTGAAGGAGAAGGTTTTTTCAATGGATTACTCGCTTTATTGTACCAAATAGAGAGCGCCCGAGGAATCTGTTTAAACTAGAGATATACTAAGAGCATGAGATTCATCATTTTTCTATTTTTTCTGTCTATACCGATATCTTTTTCTAACGCACAGTCAGGAGACATCTTTATTCAGAGCGATCTTTCTCTGGGCTCTGTCGGTGAAGATGTTAGACTCTTGCAAATTGCTTTAAACAAAGACGACCGGACCAGGGTTTCATCGACTGGACCAGGTTCGAGGGGAGAAGAGACCAATTTTTTTGGCCCTAAAACTGAGAGAGCCGTCATCCTTTTTCAAGAACTTCACAAGGAGGCTATTCTCAGCCCACTCAAACTAAGCGCCGGAACAGGTTTTGTCGGCGAAAATACCAGAAAAATCCTTAATACAACCACCCCAATACTGACCGAGTTAGAAAAAAGTGAGGAAATGCCAGTCCTATTCATTAAACAGGCTCCTTTTCTCTACAACATTAACCCATATCAGCTTAAACCCGGTGATGTAGCCACTATTTCTGGTAGAGGCTTTTTGTCTTCAGGAAATGAGGTTTTTTTAGGTAGTAAATCTCTGGGTGAGTATTCTAGCAACGGAACGTCCATAAGCGTCCAGATACCAGAAAACACGCCCTATGGGTCTCATAAAATAAGAGTAAAAAACAGAAATGGTGAGACAGAAGACAGCCAAACAAGCATTGGTGCCTTGGTTGTAGAAAACCCTAGTGCCCCACCAAAAATAGTAAAAACGGAACCAGAATCTCTCTTGAACGAGCCTGAAATAGTATTATTTGGTGAAAATTTTGCTGAACTTAACGATGTTTATTCGAGTGTGGGTGAAATCCTGGGCCTGACCATAAGCCAGGGCAGCACAGTCAGGATTCCCCTATCGATGCTTACTCGGCTCGATGACCTCAAAAAGGATATTAAGCTGGATGGTTTTGAGTTTCCAATTTACTTCTTTGTTAAAAACGAAAACGGGATAAGTGAGCCATTCATGGTCTTAATAAAGTTATAATAGTCGTATGAAATTCTTTTCTTTTATACTTATCACTTCTTTGTTTTTTATCCCTTCCATATCTTTCGCTCTGGGCTTACCGTTTGGGGGTCGAGTAGCGGTGACTGTACCGTGTACGTGTTCTTTGCCTGGGACTTTGCATATATCTTTTGCTCCTTTGTATTTGTCTGCTGTACCAATCGTTGGTTCCGTTGTTTATTCACCGACAACGATTCTGTATCAATACTTTGCTATAGGTGTACCTACTACATGGGAGCTTGGTGAATATTTACCTGGAGTTCAAGAATGTTTTATTTATGTTGGCGTGGCTTGTGTACCACTTCCCTCTGTCGGAGTTATGACTAGAGTTGGTACTAGTCTTTAGATTCCCGCTACAATTTTTTTCCACATACCCATAGGAACATCTTCCGCTCGGGTGTTATCATCTATCTCCAGTTTTTCAAAGACAGATTTAATTTTTTCTTTATTTACTAAAGTACTCAGGTTCGAAGAGAGTTTTTTACGTTTTGATTTAAAACCAGCGTGAAGGATGTCAAAAAATTTTTCTTCATTAAATTCGGCAAAGAAATTTTTAGAAATATTTTGAACGGACAACACTGCGGAATCAACACTTGGCACAGGGAAAAATGATCCGGCTTTGACAGTTTTAATATAAACTGGTTCGCCATAGGCTTTGACTGAAAGAGACAGGACGCTTTCTTTTTGGTTTTTGGCTACGATACGTTCGGCGACTTCTTTTTGAACCATAAGAACCATCTGTTTTGGTTGGAAAGATGAACTTAAAAATTGGCGGATGATTTGTCCAGTGATGTTATAAGGTATATTCGCTATCAGTTTGTAATCCAGGACTTCAAATCTGCTGGCATCAAATTCTAAGATGTCACCGTGGATAAGGTCGAGTTTGTTCATCTTAATTTCTTTCTTGAAACTTTCCTTTAAGAGTTCGAACAGGTCATCGTCTTTCTCCACAGCCACCACTTTTTCTGCGATCCTTAAAAGTTTTTTAGTAAGCATTCCTTTACCTGGTCCGATTTCTAATACGGTATCATCGCTAATGACATCTCCTGCATCTATGATTAAATCCACGACGCTCTCCGCTGTTAAGAAATTTTGACCCAGTGATTTTTTTGGATACATGTTAGTCAAATGGTATTTCTAATAATGGCTTTTTCTTCCAGGCGTTGTCAGTGTCAAATGTAACCTCCTCAGTTAGTTCTTCGGGTATATCAAAAATGAATTCAGACGGGATGTTCACCTCTCTTTGCCCAAAGATCATGCGAACCTGAGCATATGAGAGGAAAATCTTATTTCTAGCTCTAGTTATGGCCACGTAGAACAATCTGCGTTCCTCCTCGGCTTCTCCTTTGGAGATATTTTCTTTGGTTATCTTTTGGTGTGGGAACAAACCGTCTTCCAGTCCAGAGACAAATACCACATCGAACTCCAAACCCTTGGAGGCGTGAACTGTCATAAGCTTAACTCCGATTTTTTTGTCACTCAATTCGTCTTGATCACTTTGTAGAGCTGAATCAGATAAAAGTTGCTCTACTCCATCGAGTGGAGAAAGTTCGTCATATCTTTCTGATACAGCTGCCAGCTCGTATGCATTTTCCAGCCTCTCAAGGTCCTCTCCCTTGTTTTCTTTCCACAAGGTTTCAAGTCCAGATTCTCTTATGATGAATTGGATAGTTTTAGACGGTGGGTTTTTTTCTGCAAATTTTTTAATTTCCCCAAGTAGTTCATAAAATTGATCTATTTTTTTCTTTGTCGCGGTTGGTAAATTTTCTTGCAATCCAGTAAAAAGTTTTACAACGGTCGTTTTCCCTATACCTCTCGCGGGGATGTTTATAACTCTCTTTATATCCGACAGGCATTCTGGATTAAGTGATGCTCGCAAATAAGAAAGTATGTCTTTTATTTCTTTTCTCTCAAAAAATCGAGTACCTATCATCTGGTAAGGTAATCTGTGCTGCATAAATGCTTCTTCGAGTATTCGAGATTGAAAATTTGCTCTGTATAGGACGGCAATATTCTCCGGTTTTAGTCCTGACTTGATCAGGGCTTCGGTCTTTGTGGCTATGAACTCTGCCTCACTAGATTCATCGAAACCTTGAAAGATGCCAATCTTATCCCCCAATGAGTTTGAGGTGAACAATGTTTTTTTGCGGCGAACTGTATTTTTTTCTATCACTGCATTTGCGGCATCGAGTATAGTTTTTGTCGAGCGATAGTTTTCTTCGAGCAAAATGATTTTTGCTCCAGGGTAATCATTTTCAAAATCTAAGATATTTTTTATGTCCGCCCCTCTCCAAGAATAAATATTTTGATCTATGTCACCGACCACGCAGATATTTTTCTCTGACCCTATTAATAATTTGGATATTTCATACTGAACGCCGTTGGTGTCTTGGTATTCATCTATGTGTACGTATTTCCAAATATTCTGGTAGTGTTTTCTGACTTCAGTATTTGTTTTAAGTAACTTTGCTGTTTTTAGCAATAAGTCGTCAAAGTCCAACGCACTGTCTCTCCTTAGGATTTTCTCGTATTCAGCCCAAACTGACTCGACAATATCAGAAAAGAATCCTTTATCGGATCTATCTTTGTAGTCTAATTCTGTTACCCCCCTACCCTTTTCTTTGGAGATAATACTCACGATTCTCGCGGGGTCATGAGTCTTGGGGTCCAGATTGTTTTTTTCAAGAGCTTCTTTCACTGCTCTTTTAGAATCATCTTTATCAAAAATGGTGAAATGTCTATTTAGCCCCAATCTGGATGCATTTTCTTTTATGATATGAACCCCAAGAGCATGAAAGGTAGAGACAAATGGTCTCTCTGACATCGATACTGGTCTATTCAGGCTCATATCTTCGCCCAGCATTCTATCCACCCTTTCCCTCATCTCTTTGGCAGCCTTGTTGGTGAAGGTGATGGCCAATATAGAGGAAGGGGTAACACCTTGTCTTACTAGATGCCTAATCCTCTCTGCGATGGTTTTTGTTTTGCCCGCTCCAGCCCCAGCAAGGACCAATAGAGGTCCTTCTGTGGTGATCACAGCCTCTTTTTGTTTCTCGTTTAGGCCTTCTAATGAGCTTTTCTGCATAGATCTCGACACTATAACATAGTGGGCTTGTCCATTGACCCACCGGTCCCCTTGGGGGTACAATTAAGGCTTCCCAGTACAGATTTGACCTTGGGCGATGCCCCTATACAGAGCGAAAGCAAGACAGATTGAACAGTTTAACCCAATTGTATTTCTATAAAAAAAGGTCGAAAAAGCTTTGCTAGATATAGCTTTTTTACCAAAAGAGTTTCAAATAGTGTTCAGATTCCCCAAAAGATTGTCATCCTAGGGGTATTCTTGTTTGTATTTTTGCCTGGTTTGGCTTTCGCTAGAACCCAAGGAATAAAGTTTGTCAGAACCCCGATTGTTATCGATGAGAAGAATTCTCAAAACATGGCTTTACTTGAAGGGCATTTTAACCCCAGCTCTTTCAATATCGAATCCCCTCACCTCGCTATCGTGGATGGAAGTGCCCTTTCTTACGAAGGTGATCAAGGTGAAGCTTTTGCTGATGCTGGTAAATCAGGGGGTGGTCAAATTTCTGTGTATATAGTGAGGAAAGGAGACAGTCTGCCCATTATCGCCAAGATGTTTGGCGTATCTACTAACACCATTGTCTGGGCAAATGATCTAAGAGGTACAAAGATTGTGGAGGGTCAGGAGCTTGTTATTTTGCCTATTTCTGGGGTAAGGCATACCGTTAAAAAAGGTGATACTCTGAAATCCATCGCCTCCAAGTACAAGGCTGACATGGAAGACATTCTTGCCTTTAACGACGTTACTTTAGACAGTAAACTCTCGATTGGTGACATTATCATCGTCCCTGACGGAGAGATAACGTATTCTTCGGGTTCATCTACTTCAGTAAGACCATCTTCATCAAGCCTCCCTGCTTACTCTGGGTATTATATGAGACCTATCAGTGGTGGACGAAAATCTCAAGGTATTCACGGGCATAACGGAGTTGATCTTGTTGCCCCTCTTGGTTCACCAGTCTACGCGGCTGCCGATGGTAAGGTTATAGTCGCTCGAATAGGGGGATATAACGGAGGCTATGGTAGTTATGTGGTCGTCTCACACGGTAACGGTACACAGACTCTGTATGCTCACTTGAGCTCCGTGTCGGTCGCTGTTGGACAAAGTGTAGATCAAGGTCAGGTTATCGGAGGACTCGGAAACAGTGGTAAATCTACCGGCGCCCACCTCCACTTCGAAGTTCGCGGCGCGAAGAATCCGTTTTAAACGTCGAATTTTTTGGGGCGGTACTCTACTGCTTCCAGAATATGATCTCGAGTAATTTCTTTGGAATTATCTAGGTCTGCTATGGTTCGAGCGACTTTTAACATACGGTGATAAACACGCGGAGAAAAACCGAGACGTTCGGCAGCGAGGTTTAATGCGGATCTGGGTTCATCCTCGAGTACAACAAAATTTACCAGATCCCTGGCACTCATTTCAGAATTTCTTGTAAGTCTTGTTTTACTTTCGATATTTTTTTGGTTAAAACGTGCCCGTTGAATATTGCGCGCATCTTCTACCTTATTTCTAAAAAACATACTCTTTGCTCCCTCTTCTATCCCGGAGAGTTGTCCAGGAGAAACGCGATCAACTTCAAGCCAAATATCTATACGATCGATTATTGGTCCACTCATCTTTCTTCTGTATCTAGATAAAGAAGTCGGAGTGCAAATACACGGCTTGCCTTTAAATCCATAATTACCGCATGGGCATGGATTCATCGCAGCGACGAGCATCACATCTGCGGGGAAATGTGCAGTGCCTTTGGCACGTGCGACAGAAATAACCTTGTCTTCAAGTGGTTGGCGCAAGCTTTCTATAACCCTTCTCTCAAACTCCGGGAACTCATCCATAAAAAGGACTCCTCGATGTGCGAGAGTTATCTCTCCTGGTTTGGGGGTAGTACCGCCACCGACAAGTGATACATAAGAAGATGTATGGTGGGGAGAACGAAATGGTGGTTCGGTTATAAATCCAGAGAGTACTCCAGCCACAGAGTGAATACTCGTAGCCTCTAGCGCTTCCTCAAAAGATAATGGAGGCAGAATGCCGGTGAAAGCTTTGGCGAGCATGGTTTTCCCTGTGCCCGGTGGTCCATACATGGCTACGTTGTGCCCACCAGCTGCGGCTATAAGTAAACCGCGCTTGGCTCTTTCCTGTCCTCGGATATCAGAGAAATCAGTTTTGTTTTCTTTGGACTCCCGGGTAAGTTTTGTTTTCTCTGCTTTCGGAATTCTGTCTTCACCAGAAAGATGTTTTAAAATTTGTTTCAATGAATCGGCCCCGAAGACTTCTATCTCATCAATAATTGCTGCTTCCTCCACATTTTCTTTCGGTACATAAAATTCTTTATACCCGCGCTCTTTGGCAAATCGGGCGATTGGTAGAATACCCTTGATGGGTCTAATCTGTCCATCAAGTGATAGTTCTCCTAAGAATATTTTTCCCTCCGGATCAAAATCAATTTCTTCTGATGCAAGAAGATATGAGAGAGCTATAGCCACATCAAAAGAGGGACCTTCCTTTTTCTCTGATGCAGGCGCAAGAGAAATGACAACTTTTTGGTTCTTTGTTTTTGGAGAACCCAGTCCTGAATTTTTTATTGCAGCGCTGACCCTGTCTCGAGCTTCTTCTACCGCCTTATCAGGAAGACCGACAATAGCAAAAGCATATAAACCACGAGAGATGTCTGTCTCGACTGAAATTGTGCTAACAGTAAGAGCTTGAGTCTGGGCACTATAGACTTTGGAGAAGCTCATAGCAACCCTTAATTCATGTGGTCTCTACACATCCTGGCCGCAGGATTCGCAGTTAGTCTTTCTTCATCTATTTCCACTCCACATTGCTCACATTTACCAAATGTTCCGGCATCTATTTTTTCTAAAGCAGATTTTATATCTTTATATCTTGGTTCGAGTTTGTTCACTATGGCATTGTTGTCTACATAGTCTGAGATGCTATCTGCGACTATGTTGTCGTCCGCTTGAGATACATCTCTTTCAGCGGGTGTCGCTTCCCAGTCAGAAAGATTATCTGGGTTGATTCTTGCTACCTGAGAGAGTTCAGACTCCAGACTCGCCATTTCTGCCTCAAGCTTCTTTTTTAAATCATCAATATTATTTGTCATTGGCTCTAGTGTATCAAGTTATGGTTTTTATGCTAGCGAGAGAGCTTTTCGGCATTGAGGCGGTTTATAAGAGTCCTCAGTGATGCCTCATCGTCAGTAATGATGAGCAGATTATTATCAAAAAAAGCATACAGAAGTACCGTTCTGCCCAAGAGATTCCTCAAAACCCGGGCATCCTTGTTTTGTATTGTTATGTCTTGAAACTTTGACTCAGATGGAAGGCTCGAGACCGTTTCTATGGAAGCAAATAGAGGCAGAACATCGTCTAGGAGATTTTCTTCCCAAGAAAGCATACCTGGAAAGGCGTTTTCGAATGAATCCAGCTTGACGAGCATGAATGTGCTAGGTCTCTCCCCTCCTAGTACGCCGAACATAAATGAATGGTTAAAGGCCCTGACCAAATTTTTTGGTGCCCTGCTGCGGAGCAATATCAGAAATCCTTCCGTTTCAAGTAATGGTGAATTTATCTCTCCCCCTTTGCGTAATTCGATTTGTTTTATGCCGGAGCTCCCCGTGTAACTTTTTTCCTCGACGATTCGATCTATGAATGATTCCCTGTTAAATTTTAGAACATCAATATCAATCAAACTGTTTGTTGCTAAAAATTTATTAGGCACGACTACTACTGCCGGTGTGGCCAGCTTGTCTTTATATTCTCTATATGCGAACCAAGAACCAGCTCCACCGAGCAGAAGCAAAAGTACTGTTCCTATGAACAACATTATTCCTGAATGATCTTTTTTCTCTCTGTCTATTCTTGGTGCAGAAGAATATTTGGCCAAGGGCACAGACGGTGCTGCGTACGTGTTCTCCAATGGGACGGGGGTAGTGAAAATTTCCTTAGGTGCTGGAGGCACGCTGACCATCTCCGCTTCTTTTTGTTTTTGTTCTAAGTTGCTTCTTTCTTCTCTTAAAACCTCTTTCCTCTGAATCGAAGATACGGATTCATTTTGTTTGCCAAGTGCCTCTGCTACGTCACCTTGATAAGTGCGTATTTGTTTTAGCGGAGAGCCTGGGCTCGTCTCCTCTGGGGACAGAGAGTATTCTTTCAAAGGATCCATCTCTTTATTCTAACTTATCTTTGACTTCTTTCGCGCGGTTTCATCTCATTTGAACCGAGAAGGTATTTTTTTGGATTATGGTCTAAGTCTATGAAGTCATCTGCTGCTTCAATCAGTCGTGCAGATGATGATTTGCCGAAAGATACAACCTCTACCTGGCATCCATGAGTGTTTTGTAAATACTCTATGAGTGAGACAAAGTCACCATCACCTGAACAGATTATTATTGTGTCGAGTTTTGGAGCCATTTTCACAGCATCCATCGCCAAATCAACATCCGCATCCGCTTTCTTGGCGCCGCCGACGAATATTTGTAATGGTTTTGTTCTGGTCTCTATGCCCGCCTTCGATAGAGCTTCAAAAAAGGCCTTCTCTTCTCCACCTTCTGTGGTGGCTACATAAGCCATGGCTCGGATTAAGATTCGACCACCGACTACTTCTTTTAGAATATTACCGAAGTTTGCCTTCGCGTGGTAAAGATTCTTCGCACTATGATAAAGATTTTGCGTGTCTATGAATACGCCGACACGTTGGGCTTTGTGTTTTATTACTGACATGAAAAAATGACTAACAATTATTAAAAACCTTAAACTAAAGGAACGACCCTCTCCTTATATACTATCTTACTTTTTCAAACCGAGTTTTTTCTGGAGAGCCAAAGCCTGCTTTGGAGATTTCTTTTCTAGGTACTTCATATGAGCTTGGCGGTCTGCAACCATGGCCAATAGTCCTCTGCGTGAGTGGTTGTCCTTGGCATGTTTCTTGAGATGGAGTGCAAGTTCCTCTATACGCTTAGTCAAAACAGAGATTTGTACTGGCGCAGAACCAGTATCCTCGGCATGGATCTGGGCTTCTTTGATAGTCTTCTGTTTTTTGGTCTTTGAAATCATCCTTGTATAATAGCATATAACGCTCTTTTAAGCAAGCTCCCTCTCTAACACTCCCCGCCTCATGAAATGGTACAATATTGTGCGACATGACAAGTGCAAACGAGCTACAAAGGCTAAAAAGAGAGTTTCTGGAACATACAGAGATAGCCAAAGGTAGAGCAGTGAAAACCATAGAGAATTATGATCATTACCTCACTCGCTTTTTGGATTTTGCCAAGGTAAGCAAGGCATCCGAGATTAATGATAGTAAAGTAAGAGATTTTAGGCTTTGGCTAAACCGTCAATCAACCGGGAATAATCGGGCCACAGGCAGCACTCTTTCGAAAAAAACTCAGAACTACTACATGATTGCCCTGAGGGCCTTCCTCAAGTTTCTAGCCAAAAAAGAGATAAAATCGATGGCTCCAGAGCAAATAGAGCTTGCTAAGGTGCCAGAACACTCATTAGATCTCATTTCTACCCAGGAACTCTCCCGCCTTCTAAAGACCCCAGATGGAGAGGACTTGAAGGATTTGAGGGACAAAGCCATATTGGAACTCTTATTTTCAACCGGACTACGTGTCTCAGAGCTCTGTTCTTTGACCACAGATATCGATTTTGCCTCTGGCGAGTTTTCTATAAGGGGCAAGGGGGGTAAGGTGAGGGTTGTTTTCGTATCTGATGAGGCCAAAATAGCTATCAAAAAGTATCTTTCTAAGCGTAAAGACATGACTGATGCCCTATTCATCCAGATCGGTAAAAAGGGCGATAAGGGCAATAAAGATGTAAGGGCCCTCACCCGTCGCTCTATAGAGAGGATAGTCAAAGAACTCGCGGTCAAGGCGGGTATTTCCAAGAAAGTGACCCCACACGTCATACGTCACTCGTTTGCCACAGACTTACTCTCAAACGGTGCTGACCTACGCTCGGTTCAGATGCTCCTTGGTCATGCGAACATCTCTACCACCCAGATCTATACTCATGTGACGGACAAGGCTCTACGAGACACACACCTAAAGTTCCATTCAAAAAGGCAATAGACCAGAGATAAGGGTATTTGACAAATTGAGCTAGATATGTATATAATAGACAGGTAATAGTTTCAGTTTATGGAAGTTCGCCTCACGGCGGACTTCTTTCGTAAAAATTTAATCAATATCAATATGTTTGATCTAAAAGTTATAAATTCAGTACTCAGTGAACTCGAAGAAGTTCGTGGTATTCCAAAAGAAAAAATAGTGGAAGCAATAGAAGCTGCCTTGGCTACTGCATACAAGAAAGAGTACGGGAAGAAAGGCCAGATCATCCGAACTACCTTCGATCTAAAATCAGGAGAGACTAGTTTCTTCCAGGTGAAGATTGTTGTCGATGGTTCGAGAGTTATTTTCCCTGAAGAAGCAGAACGACTCGAAGATCTCGCTAACGAAAATCCAGAACAAGCCGAAGGTGTCGCAGATGAGAGAGTTATCTATAACCCAGAACATCATATCCTCCTCGACGATGCGAAGAAAATAAAAAGAGACGCAGTACTCGACGAAGAGATTGTCTTCCCTATCGAATCCAAAGGTGATTACGGACGCATCGCTGCACAAACAGCCAAGCAGGTTATCATGCAGAAAATTCGTGAAGCAGAAAAAATTTCTGTAGTTTCTGAATTCGGCAAACGTGAAGGAGATATCGTGAGTGGTACAGTACAACGTATTGAACGCGGAAATATTTTCGTAGACATGGGCCGTGCCACAGGATTACTACCATACGAAGAACAAATTCCTGGTGAGAGATTCAACCAAGGCGAAAGAGTTCGTGCATATCTATACAGAGTAGAAGAAAGCCCTCGGGGCGTGTTCTTGAGGCTTTCACGATCTCACCCAAAATTCCTAGAAAAACTTTTTGAGGCAGAAGCACCAGAGTTGCAGAATGGTACAGTGGTGATCAAAGCTATTGCTCGCGAAGCAGGATATAGATCAAAGATAGCTGGTCAAGCGATTGATTCACACATAGATCCAGTTGGTGCGCTCGTTGGTCAACGTGGTGTCCGTGTGTCTACTGTTATGTCTGAACTCCGCGGTGAAAAAATAGATGTGATTGAATGGCACGAAGATCCAAAGAAGTTTATTGAAGAAGCTTTGTCACCTGCAAAAATCTTGAAGATCGAAATAAACGAAACAGATAAAACTGCAGCCGTCCATGTTTCTGAAGACCAGCAGTCGTTGGCTATTGGTAAGGGTGGACAAAATGTACGTCTCGCAGCAAAACTTACTGGTTGGAAAATAGACATCCAGTCAGCAAAGGGTGAAGAACTTGCTTCAGCAGAAGCACCAAAAGAAATAGCTTAATAAAATAAGTTAAAATAAAATCATGAATCTTTGGCACGATATTGACCCAGGAAATAAGGATGCGATGAACGTTATCATAGAGATAAATAAAGGTTCGAAGAATAAATATGAGATAGATAAAAAAACCGGATTAATCGCACTTGACCGAGTGATGCATACCGGCCAGGATTATCCGTTTGATTATGGTTTCGTTCCCCAATCTCTATGGCACGATGGAGACCCTTTGGATGTTGTGGTGCTCACCACTTACCCACTCGTTCCCGGGGTGTTGGTTTCTGTTCGCCCTGTGGCAGTGATCCACATGGTAGACAACGGAGAAGCGGATGAAAAAATAATAGCTGCACCGATAGAAGACCCAAGATTTGATCACGTCAAAGATTTAGAAGATGTAAACAAGCATACGATCAAAGAGATAGAACATTTTTTTCTGACCTATAAGAACTTACAGAAAAAGGAAGTAAAGATAAACGGCATAGAGGGTCAGGGTGTTGCTTCAGATGCCTTTGAAGAATCTCTCAAGATCTATAAGGACAAATATAAAGTGAAACGGGCCTAAAATAAGACAAAAACCAGAGGGGGTAACCCCTCTGGTTTTTTGATATAATGATTACCTGGTCAATGCACAGACCAGAATGAAATTCAGATTAATCGATAAAATATTAAGTAAATTCTTATGAAACGAAAACTTACAATCCTCACCCTTCTTCTGGCCGTAGCTCTATCCCCCGTCTTTGTTTATGGAGTGAAAGCAGAATCAGGTAGTAATGGATATGTTTCTAGCTCAACAAAATACAAAGTTGAGATGAAACAAAAACTAGATGACAAGAAAAATGAGCTCAAGGATGCCAGAGAGACATACAAGGATGACATGAAACAAAAGAAAGAAGAATTTAAATCCGAGGTAAAAGAAAAGAAAGAAGAGTTTCGCTCAGAGAAACAAGAGAAACGAGGTGAGATCAAATCAGAGATAGCCAAGAAGAGAATAGATATCTTGACTAGGGTTCTCACCGCCACAGTTGAAAGACTTGAAAAGATTGTTCTAAGAATAGAATCAAGAATAGAAAAAATAAAATCAGCCGGCGATTCTACAACAGAAGCAGAGGCTTCGATAAAATTGGCTAAAGGAAACTTGGCGGATGCCAAGGTACACATAAGCACTCTTAGCTCCATCGATTCTTCTTGGTCAAGCACCACAGCAAGTACAACAGCCCGCACTACGATCGAGAAGATAAAGACAGAAGCCAAGGCAGCCAAGGATGATCTACACAGTGCCCGTACTAACCTTTCAAAAGCTATAGGCTTTATCAAAGGATTAGGAGAAGGTCGTAAGGGAGACGATGATAGAGGAGGAAGACCAGGTACTACTACCGCGACGACAACCTCTTCAAACTAAGTTAGAATTAATTAATAATCATTAATCAAACATTGTATGGAAGGAGACCAAAACACAAATACGGGTTCAAGGGAGGAGGGTTCTGTCGGTGGTGTCATTGCAACCATCATAATCCTCGCGATCATAGTCTTGGGAGGATTATACTTCTGGAGCAAAAGAGCCGTCGATAATGATGGTGCACAAAACGTTCCAGCATTAAATGAAAACTCTATTGAATCAATAGAGACACAATCAACCTCTGACGATACTTCTTCTATAGAGGCAGATCTAAATCAAACAGATACAAACATAGACACAGAGATCAACGCATCATAAATAGGATAAAATTGTTTGTTTCAAATCCCCGACACCAAAAGTGTCGGGGATTTGCTTTTATGTTCTCTTTTCTTTAAACTCTCCCCATGTCTAAACATTTTGATGATATAAAATCCAAATCGCTACCAAACTCGATGGTAGAGATTAATGGCAGAATCTCCAAAGAATTTATAGCCGAATGTCGTAAAGAGGCCATAAAAGAGCTTAACAGTAGAGTTGATTTTCCTGGTTTTAGAAAGGGTCATATACCAGAAGATATCTTGGTTAAGAGATTGGGTGAGATGGCGATCCTCGAAGAGGCAGCAGAGATCGCTTTGGGTAGAGAGTATAGATCGATCATCACTGAGGCCAAAATTGTCTCTATAGGTGAGCCAGTTATCGCTGTCACCAAACTTGCTCTGGGGATAGGTCTTGAGTTCAAAATTACTACTGCGGTTGAACCAGAATTCAAACTTCCTAATTATAAAAAGATAGCCAAAGAGTTTTTGGGTAAAGAAGAAAAGATCTCTATTACTGACAAAGAAGTTGAAGAGGTGTTGGCAGAGATAACCAAAAGAGAGATAAAACCAGATTTGAAAGAAGGGGAAAATATAAACGATAAGATAAAAACAAATTTAATAAAAGAAAAAGAACTTAGGGCTAAAGAAAAAACTAGACTCTCAATCATCGACTCCTTGATCAAAGAGACAGAGATCGCTGTGCCAGAGATATTTATCCGAAATGAACTAGAGAAGATGATCGGTCAATTCAAGGACGACGTATCTAGGGCTGGTCTCAAGTGGGAGGACTATCTTATTTCTATCAAAAAATTGGAAGACGAGGTGCGCAAGGAATGGCAACCAAAGGCGATTGATCGAGCCAAAGCAGAATTGATTGTGGCTAAAATAGCCGTGGAAGAAAAGATTGAACCAACAAATGAAGAGTTAGAGCATGAAACTACTCACCTACTCGCCCACTACCCTGAGGCGGATCCACTACGAGCTCGTATGTATATCTATTCACAGATGAGAAATGAAAAAGTTTTCGAGTTTCTTGAAACTATTTAGGTTCTAGTATAGTGTAGGAGTCTATGAGTTATCTTATACCAACAGTTATAGAGAAGAGCCAGTTTGGTGAGAGGGCGTATGACATCTACTCTCGCCTATTAAAGGAACGAATTATTTTCCTTAGCGGTCCTATTCATGATGACGTGGCCAATATTGTCATTGCTCAGCTCCTATTCCTTGCTTCAGAAGACCCAAAGAAAGATATTTCCCTCTATATCAATTCTCCGGGTGGATCTGTCACAGATGGCTTGGCGATTGTGGATGCGATGAACCATATAAGCCCCTCTGTCTCAACAGTTTGTATAGGGATGGCTGCTTCGATGGGCGCTGTCATACTTTCTGCTGGTGAAAAAGGAAAGCGATTTGCCCTTCCAAATGCAGAGGTGATGATCCATCAGCCTCACGGGGGCGCAGAAGGTCAAGCTTCTGATATAGAGATTAGCGCAAAAAGAATTATCAAAAATAGAGAAGTTTTGAATAAAATGCTTGCCAAGAACACTGGCCAGCCACTTTCCAGGATTGAAAAGGATGCGGACAGGGATTTTTTCATGGATTCTGAAGAGGCTAAAAAATACGGAATAATAGACAAAATTATCTAAAGGTAGTATCTTTTGGTTGTTCCACTTTAAAGATTAATTTGAAACGTTCGCTTTCGGTAACGACGCCTTACAGAAATACGGTCCACTCCACCCTCAGATAATAGGATTCGCCTCAAATACGGCTTAAATAAACGTTTTATTGCATTGAGGACCTCGAAAGCGGCTTAAAAACCGCATATGTCAATTAAATTAGCCCTACTGCTCTCACTCCTCTCTGCTTCGGCAGGTATAGGTTTTGGTTATTTACTGCGCCTCATTATATCTCTCGGCAAGAAGGGCTCCATGGAGCTTGATATCAAGCAAATGGAACTCAAGGCTAGAGAGGACGCCCAACTCATAATTTCTGAAGCGGAATCCAAGGCTTCAGAACTGTTAGAAAAGGCTGAAGGTAACCTGAATGAACGAGAGGATCGTGCCAAGAAAACTGAAGACAGGTTAGTCAAAAAAGAAGAATTTTTAGATAAGAGACAGGTAGATATAGATAAGGAAGCCGAATATATCAAAGAAAAAGCGACAGAAATAAGAAACATCAAAGAAAAAGCAGATGAGCTTATTGGAGCCAGGAATCAGGAGTTGGCGAAGGTTGCCGGTCTTTCTACGGCGGAGGCCAAAGAGGAACTTTTGAGGGTTGTTGAAAAACAGTCAGAAGAAGATCTCCTTATCAGGATGCAAAAGATGGATAATCAGGTTGATGAGAAGCTTGCAGACAAAGCTCGTGAGATTTTGGCTACGGTCATACAGCGACTGGCTTCTTCGGTTTCTGGTGAGGTTATGGCCACCTCCGTTCCCCTCCCCTCTGATGATTTGAAGGGCAAGATTATAGGCAAGGAAGGTAGAAACATCAAAGCTTTTGAACGAGCCACTGGAGTTGAGGTGATTGTTGATGATACCCCAGGCTCCATTACCCTTTCTTCTTTTGATCCGATTAGGAGGGCTGTGGCGAGACTCGCCTTAGAGAACCTAATCACTGATGGGAGGATACAGCCAGCTAAAATCGAAGAATTTGTAGAGAAGGCTAGGCTAGAAACCAACAAAATAATTAAAGAAAAGGGCGAAGCCGCGGCATTTGAGTGCGGTGTCTACAATCTTGACCCCAAACTACTATCTATTCTAGGCAGACTTCATTTCAGGACTTCTTACGGACAAAACGTGCTTGCCCACTCTATCGAGATGACCCACCTCGCAGGGATGATTGCAGAAGAACTCGGAGCAAATGTCCCCATAGCAAAGGCTGGTGCTCTTCTGCACGACATAGGTAAAGCACTCGACCATGAAGTATCTGGTACGCACGTAGAGATCGGTAGGAGAATTCTTCAAAAGTTTAATGTTTCAGAAGAGATTATTAAAGCAATGCAGGCCCACCATGGTGAATATCCTTATGAAACCATCGAATCTATTATCGTTCAGACTGCAGACGCCATATCTGGAGGAAGGCCCGGTGCAAGGAGAGACACGGTTGAGAACTACTTAAAGCGCTTAGAGGATCTAGAGAAAATTGCCCTCTCGTTTGACGGTGTAGAAAAGGCTTACGCTCTTCAAGCAGGAAGAGAAATACGTATTTTTGTTACCCCAGACAAGGTTAGTGACCTTGAAGCCCAAAAAATGGCTAGAGATATAGCTATTCGGATAGAAAGTGAGCTAAAGTACCCTGGGGAAATAAAAGTAAATGTTATACGAGAAGCAAGGACAGTAGAGTTTGCTAGGTAAGCCTTTTTTGAGGGTCCAAATATCTAGGTTGCTTAAAAAATGGCTTCGTATATAATTTTTATGGGCTAAGAACCTAAAAGAATTTGTTTATTAGATGAGTTTAAATGCAAGTAATTACATGAATAAAGTAGCAATAGTAGAAGCAGTACATGCAAAACTTGGTGGAACCAAAGTACAGGCAGAAGAAGTTGTAGATACAGTGATTGATTCAATCGTCAATTCTCTAAAGAAAGGAGGCGAAGTTTCTATCGCAGGACTAGGAATCTTCTCAACCAAAGTACGCGCCGCTCGCCAAGCCAGAAATCCTCGCACTGGTGAATCTATCTCCGTACCTTCTATGCGTGTTCCAAAGTTTAGACCTGCCAAGGCTCTAAAGGATGCAGTAAAATAATATTTATTTTATCTACTCACAAAAATCCCGTTCCGAGCTTCGGAACGGGATTTTTGTTTATCTAACAGCATGCTTACTTTTTATTTTCTCTATCTCTCTTTCATCTTCGGATTCATTCTTTGTTCTAGCTTCTTTGCCCAACCGCTTTAGTTCATCTGTTTTCATTTTATATAGTTCCAAAACTTTTTTCCCCAATATTTCTTTGTTGTTCAATGATGGATTTTCTAAAACTTCAGACAAGAGTATTTCTAAAATATCACCAACATGAGAGCCGCCTTTAGAATTTGTTAAATTCATGATGTCATTTCCGTTAACTGCCAATTGCTTCACAGAGATCGGATCCCTCATAACCTCCTCTATCATCGATTTATATTTTCGAAGTCGGTATGGGGCTTCTTTTGGCCTTCCTGTGCCAATTCTATCTGCTGTTCTGACATCGATTAGGTCCCATATGAGTTCCGGACTGACATTCCTAACCATCCTTCTAACGGCAGATAAAGATATCTCTTCTGTGTCAGAAAAGAACATATGCCACCTAACTAATTTTGTAACTTTCTCTATTGTCTCTTTAGGAAACTTTAAATCCGTGAGTGCAGACTTGGTTATTCTGGCCCCCACGACTTCATGCCCGTAGAATGTCCATTGGTTATTCTGCCATTTTTTTGTGTGGGGTTTGGCGATATCATGAAAAAGTGCAGACAGTCTGACATACAGAGGAAAATTTTTCTTACTCGCATGTTCCAGAGATCTCAATAGGTGTTCCCAGACGGTATATGCATGAGCCTGGTTTTGTTCCACCCCCACCCCCTTTTCTAGATCAAGAGAGATATATTTGATTATCCCCAAACGCATCGCCAGATCGAGAGTCGCCGCTGGTGAGTCAGACATTATTATTTTGATGAACTCGTCTCTGATGCGTTCCTTAGAAATATGTTTGAGGAGATTCACATTATCGCTTATAGCCACAAGCGTTTCGTGTTCTATGACGAATCCCAATGTGCACGACAGCCGTACCGCGCGGAGCATCCTCAGCGCGTCTTCATTGAACCTATCGCTCGCCTTCCCCACTGTCTTGATGACTTCTTTGTCTAGATCCGCCTGTCCATCAAAGGGATCAACTATCTTTTTGTTTTGAATGTCGTATGCAATCGAGTTTATAGTGAAATCTCTACGAGCCAAGTCCTCTTCTATTGTCTTGCCCCACAAGACCCTGTCTGGTCTACGGTAGTCAGAATAATCAGACTCAATTCTATAAGGAGTAACCTCAACTATCTCCAGGGTTTTATCTTCTTCTCCTTCACTTACTACTCCAACTGTCCCGTATTCATTCTCATAAAATGTTTTGGGAAACAAACCGATGATTTGTTCCGGACTAGCTATTGAGGCAATGTCCCAGTCCTTGGGCTTATTCCCCATCAAGACATCTCGGACACATCCACCGACAAGATAATTTTCGAATCCTGCATCAGAAAGAACCTGAGATATTTCTCTGATTTTTTTGGGGATTCCTAATTCTATCTTTGCATTTTTCATAAGTTCTAAGCTTGAAGCTAAAACCTGTAACCCCTATTCTAGTGCCCCCAGCAGGAATCGAACCCACATCCCTTGTTCCGAAGACAAGTACTCTATCCGTTGAGCTATGGGGGCAGTATTCACATCCTACAGCATAAACAAGCCACAAAAAAGATGTGCGGGATGGGGGAATCGAACTCCCGACCACAGTTTGGAAAACTGTCGTTTTACCACTAAACTAATCCCGCAATATCTATAATCTGAGAAACAGACTCAAATCTAGCAAATATAAGCAATTCTATCAATTCTACTTTGTCGGGGCGCCGAGAATCGAACTCGGACCACATGCTCCCAAAGCAAGTATACTACCACTATACTACGCCCCGTAAGAACGTATCCTAGCATGGTGAGCCCCTATTTCAAACCCAGGCTCGATTTTTTCATTCGAATACGCTATGATTTTCTTCACGCTTTGAGTTATTCGCGGGCTTGCCTGCCGAGCGTAACATATGCGGGTATGGTTTAGTGGTAGAATGCGTCCTTGCCAAGGACGAGACGGGAGTTCGATTCTCCCTACCCGCACATTTCGATATCTAGCTTTCTTTTAGATGATTATGTTTTCTAGTATTTCTACTCTGGCTACCCTGCTCTCCATCTGTATTTTGACTGTGACTATGTCCAATTGCCAATCAGAGTCGACTCCCTTTTCCAGTAGATAGGTTTGAATCACTCTAGATAGACGTTTAAGTTTCTGTGGATGTACATTCTCCTCTGGCCTGTAAGCACCCATTGTTTCAGGTGTAACGTTTTGAAGTGTTGCACATGAAACACTTTTAACCTCAATAAATCTAAATACCCTACCTTTTTGAGCAATAATGTCTATTTCTCCCCATTTTCTAAGGTAATTTCTCTCAATAATCTTAAACCCCTTCTTTTCCAGGAAACTACAGGCAATATTTTCCCCCAGATCTCCAGTTTTTCTTTTTTCAGTTCGATTGTCCAGTTTCATGAATAACATTCTATAATAGTTTCACGTGAAATCAAACTATCAAAATATGGCTTAAAATAATGGACAAACAGTATTTGACTTATAAAACTGTCTTTTTAGTACCCAGTTTCCCCATAGTTATCCACAGATTGAGTCGTTTATGTTGTAATTCTCTTGATATGAAAGGATATTTCCATATTTCGTATGTTAGAGTCAGATTTCTAATGGACTTGTGAGGGACAAATTGAAAACCGCCTCGGGGGCGATCCCGGGCGGTGTGTCCAACTGGTGGACGGTCCAACGAATGGACAGAAAGATAGTTTCAGAGGAACGAGGTGGGGTAGGCGTACACTGTCGCAAAAAATAAATGAAGATTGGGGACAAGTAGCTTTCACCGGGTCTCGAACTGACCGAACACGTCTTTCGTGGAAGCAAGCTTGCTTCCGGTACTGATGCTTGAATTGTGCTTTGTTCAAACTCTCTTCAAGCGTCTGCAAACAGTATACTCCCATAAGAGACAAAATTTATATTTAAAACTGTGGATAACTCTGGCCAATCAAATTATATTTGTCCTTTTGTTATATGGCTCTAATTAAAGGTTATTTGGATAGGGCAGTGATCTGATCCTAGTATTGTGTCGAGAATATGAACAGACTTTATATTTTTTAATATATTTTCACTGCAGAAAAAGTAATCAATTCTCCAACCAACATTTCTTTCTCTGGCATAAGTCTTCATGTCCCAATAGGTATACATATCTTTTTTATCTGGATTGAAGTGTCTATAGACATCGGTCCAACCGTGCTCTATGAGTTTGTCTACCCACGCCCTTTCTATGGGCAGGAATCCTACATGGTTGATATTTTCTTTGGGTCTGGCGATATCTATTTCTCTGTGAGCCACGTTTACATCACCACAAAAGATGATATTTGGCTCCGTTTCCCTTAATTTGTCCACAAATTCTAAGAAATGCTCATAAAACTTTAGTTTATACTCTAGGCGCTCAGGGGCACCCCCGCCGTTAGGGAAGTAGATGTTCAAAAGCGTGAAATCTTTATATTTAGCCATTATTAGTCGACCTTCTTGGTCCATATCTTCTATGCCCAGATCATTTTTCACTTCTAATGGTTTTATCTTGGAGTAGATAGCCACACCACTGTAGCCCTTTTTAATGGTAGGGAAATGAAAATACGAGCAGTAGTCGTCTGGCCTCCTTAGTTCATCCGAAAGTTGTTCGGGGAGAGACTTTGTTTCCTGTAAGCACAGAATATCTGGCTTTTCTTCCAAAATTCTTTTGAATTGTCCCTTGCGGTCAACCGCTCTTAATCCATTCACATTCCAAGAGATGATAGTTGTCATAAATAAATTATCTCATGATATAATTTTTAAAGCTCATAAAAATTTATAGATCATTATGGAACCAAACATTGAACAAACAAGTCATCCAGTGAGAACGGTACTTCTTATTTTGGGTCTGGTAGTTCTGGCATTGATCGTCGTCTTTTGTTTTAGATATGGGTTTCGATATCCAAAACAAGATTTCTCCAGTGAAAAGGTTCTCGTACAAAACACAGATCTTGCTACAGCAGAAGGGGAGAATAAACTTCCAGCAGGTTTCCCTAAAGAGATTCCTGTAGAGATAAATAACATAACAGAGAGTGTCACTTTGTCATACCCTGAGAGGGGGGCCACTCTATACTCTGTGGCCTACCAGTCAGCAAGGGGAACGTCTGATCTTTCGAATTTATACTCCAAATTTATCAAAGATAACAACTTTATCCTCTCAAACGCGAACGACAAGTTAGAGAAGGGTGAGACAAAGATGACTTTCCTCTCTACTAAGAACAATGATGATCTGTCTATTACCATCACCAAACTAGCTACCGGTAATACAATTCAGATTAGTTTTTTAGATAGACAATAAAATCATGAAAAAACAACTAACACTCATACTTTCAGTTTTTATTCTCAGCTTATTTGTATTACCCAGCAGTGCGAGTGCTCAAACTTATCCATATAACCCTAGTCCAAACTGCTCGATCACATCATTTGGGGTTAGTCCCACATCGATGACCGCAGAAAACACAGCTACTGTTTCTTGGACAGGAGCATATTGCGGTGAGATATATGTGAGTTCGGATGCCGGAGAACAATATGGACCTTACACTGATGTGAATCGCTCTATCTCTGTTTCCGGATATCCAAATACTGTTACTTATGAAATATCAGGAGTAATAGAAGAATGTAGCTATGAAGAGTTCGGTACTTGTATGAGTTACTCGACAAATACATACAACTTGGGGAGTAGATCAATAAATATAAACGGCGAAGCTCCAACTGCGGATGTAGCAGATGTAACGGGATGCCTCGTCTCTTTCTCGGCTAGCCCTTCTGTGACATCTTCAAACAGCACTACTCTAAACTGGACCAGTAGTTGTGGAACTCTGTACCTTAATGACGGTGTCTCCAGTGTTGCTGTTCCGTCAAGCGGTTCCGCTTCTAGAACTTTACATAAAGGTGTCAACGCTTTCTCTCTTTCTGCTACAACCTGGTTTGGGGCAATTTGCGGAGGTTGGCCTGGCGATACAGGAGGATGTCAGTCTATCGGTATGAGCAACGCAGTGGGGACACTCAGTGTCTTCAATGTTAATCCAGTACCAGCGACTGTAACTGTTAACTCTTGTGCAGCCGGTGGATCGTTCTCTATAACTGGTCCGGGTGGTTATGTAAACTATGGACCATATTATTTTTATGGCACAGACACTAACACCGCATCACCGGCATCAGTTTATCCATCTGCTGGGGGAAGTACTTACACCATCTCTTATACACCACCATCAGGTTACACCGCCTCTATTTCTCCTGCGTCAGGTCAAGTCATGTATCCGAACGGTACCTATAGCTTCACAGCAACTTGTACACCAACCGGCCCCGTCCCAGAAGTTACTATCTCCGCGAGTCCAACCAGTGGGTCAGTTAATTCTGTTAACCCACAGATATCTTGGAGCGTGACGAATACTCCGACATCCTGTACCGCTTCTGGTGACTGGTCTGGGACCAAGGCTGCTTCTGGTACAAATGAGTCACAGGGAGTTCTTACTAGTGTCAGACAATATACCTATACCCTCACCTGTATCAATGCCAATGGTCAAGATTCTGAAAGTGCCTATGTTGATGTCACGGTCACGCCACCAGCATTTAACTATTCTTTAGGGAATTCCGGAACAAGTTCGGTTACCAAAGGTGGTGTTGATGTTTATACGCAGAACACTATCACCAAGACATTAACCGCAGGAGCCTCACAGTCAGTGGATTTGAGTCTCTCAAACGTACCTTCTGGTGTCTCGTACTCATTCGCTAATCAGACCTGTTCACCAACCTGCTCTACGGCTATAAACTTTACAATTTCTCCGAGTGCCACCGCCGGTGATCATACGATTAATGTCACAGGCTCTCCTTTGAGTAAAACAACATCCTTCACCCTGAGAATAATCGCATCCCCAGCAATTATAGTTTCCTGCACGGCCACTCCAAGTGGTGCGAGAATCGGAGACACCGTGACATGGAACGCCACTGTGTCTGGTGGAGTGCCACCATATACCTATAGATGGACCGGTACAAATGTTCCAACAACTCCTGCTCCACTTACTCAATCATTTAACATCGTCTACTCTACTGTTGGACAAAAGAACGCGATGCTCACTGTCACTGACTCATTATCAAATTCTGGTTCGTGTTCTTCTCCGCAAGGACAAATACAAATAAACTTCAATCCAATATTTGAAGAGTTTTAGAAATTGAAAGCATGATAAGATAAATTCATGCACATTGACGAAACTCAGCTAAAGAGTTTTATGCTTGACTCGGGTCTTGTCTCGAAAAAGGAAGTAGAAGACGCGAGTAAAGAAGCCAAGGAAAAAAATACAACGATCAGTAAGATCCTGGTCACTAAGGGCGCGCTGACTACAGACGATATCCGTCGAATGCAAGCTTATATACTCGGCATTCCCTTTGTCGACCTAAAGAATCAAAGATTGGACTTCACCGTCCTGTCTCTTATCCCAGAACCGATTGCCAGAAACCACAATATCGTTGCCTTTAGAAAAAGCGACGAGTCTTTGGAAGTTGCCATGCTCGATACAGAAGACTTGACCGCTATCGACTTCGTCAAGAAAAAAGTCAGATTGAAAATATTGCCTCGCCTCACAGATGATGAGTCGATGAAATGGGCACTTCTTTCTTATCAAAAGAGTTTGAAGGCAGAGTTTGGCGACATAATCCAAAAGGAAGCGGGTGCAATGAGGGCGATAAGTGATAAACCAGATGGAGAGGATGTAGCACCAGGAGACCTAAAGAAGCTGGCTGAAGATATACCAGTGGTCAGAATTGTGGATACGCTCCTCAAGCACGCGATCATACAAGATGCTTCAGATATACATATAGAACCAGAAGAAGCACAGGTTTTGGTCAGATATAGAATAGACGGCATCCTCCACGATGCGATGGTTTTACCCAAAAACACTGCTTCAGGCATAACTGCTCGTATAAAAGTGCTTTCTAATCTAAAACTGGATGAAAAAAGGGTACCGCAGGACGGTAGATTCAAGATAGATATGAACGGAGAGAAGGTTTCTTTCCGTGTCTCCACTCTCCCTATTTATTATGGTGAAAAGACCGTGATGCGTCTTTTGAGGGAAAATGCTTCAGGCTTCACCCTAGAAGGTCTTGGTTTTCATGGATCCGGGCTCGCAGATATCCATAAGGCTTTGAAATATACAACAGGAATGATCCTCACCACCGGTCCAACCGGTTCTGGTAAGACTACTACCCTCTACACCATGATAGATATTCTTAATACTCCAGATGTGAACATCTCCACTATAGAGGATCCTATCGAATATCAAATGAAGAGGATAAATCAGACACAGGTTCGCCCTGAAATCGGCTTCACTTTTGCCAACGGCCTCAGGACACTTGTGCGTCAAGATCCGGACATCATCATGGTTGGGGAAATTAGAGATAACGAGACCGCCGCTCTATCTATAAACGCGTCTCTTACTGGGCACCTTGTCTTGTCTACCCTTCACACAAATTCTGCCGCAGGGGCCATCCCTAGATTGCTTGATATGAAAGTTGAACCGTTTCTGTTGGTGTCGACACTCGATATAGTGATTGCTCAAAGATTGATCAGAAAGCTTGGTGAAAAAAAGGAAAAATACTTCTTAAATAAAGAAGAGATAGACTCTCTGGGTAGTGTCGTTTCTCTTGATCGCATGCTTGATCTATTGAAAAAAGAAGGTTTGATTGAAAAAAATGCAAAATGGGACAAGATTCCTTTCTATAAACCAAAACCAGGACCAGACGGGGGAGACGGGTATCAGAGCCGTATAGGTATACACGAAGTATTAAAGGTTACAGAACCTATTCGTGAACTTATCATGAAGGGCGCTACAGCCAAGGCCATAGAAGAACAGGCCAAGTCTGAGGGGATGATGACTATGATAGAAGATGGTATTTTCAAATCAGTGCAGGGAGTTACTACTATAGAAGAAGTTTTGCGTGTGATATCTGAATAAAATGACAAAGTATCTTTATAGCGCAAAAGATAAAGAAGGGAATATCTATGAAAGTACACATGAGGCACCAACTCGTGTTGAGTTATATACATTTATCAGAGATGAAGGAGGAACTGTCATTTCAGTAAAAGAATCCAAATCTGGTATATCAGTTGATTCATTTTTTGCTGGAATCTTTGGAAATATAAAAACTCACGACAAAATCCTACTTGCCAGAAACCTGGCTTCGATGGTTAAGGCTGGACTCTCTGTCACCAGAGCGCTGGGTGTCATGGAGAAGCAGACCAAAAAGAAAAAATTAAAAATCCTTTTGAGAGATCTGACTGCCGATGTTAGCCATGGTGAACCACTCTCTGAAGCAATGAAAAAACGCCCACAGGTTTTTTCTCAACTTTTTATTTCTATGGTCAGAGCAGGGGAGGAGTCTGGTAATATCGCTAACTCGCTCGAGATAGTCGCTGGTCAGATGGACAAGTCATTTGCTTTAGTCAAAAAGGTGAGAGGTGCCCTTATTTACCCCGCAGTCGTTATTTCTGCGATGGTCCTCATAGCGATTCTGATGCTTATTTATATGGTACCGACGCTGACAGCAACATTTGAGGGATTAGGAGTGAAGCTACCCGTCTCTACTAGGGTTATCATCGCATCGAGTGATTTTTTGGTTAACCATACACTCATTGTTTTTCTTGGAATTATCGCCCTCGTTATTTCTGCGATCACTTTGTTTAAAAGTGCTTTTGGTCAGAAAGTCATGGACCATGTAACTATCAGGATTCCGGTCATAGGAGCGATTGCCAAGGAGGTCCAGAGTGCGCGAACTGCTCGAACTTTATCATCTCTGCTTTCCTCGGGAGTTGATATAGTCGTTGCCCTTGGGGTAACCATAGATGTTGTCCAAAATAGTTTATATAAAAAAATACTAAAGAAAGCTCGGACAGCCATAGAAAAAGGGGAACCCATGTCTCTAGTTTTTATTCAAAGTGAAAATCTTTACCCAACATTTGTCGGTGAAATGATCGCGGTGGGCGAGGAAACTGGCAAGATTTCAGAAATGTTGCTTGGTGTGGCTACTTACTATGAAAATGAGGTTGAAGAAAAGACCAAAGATCTCTCAACCATCATCGAACCTGTTCTCATGATCGTGATTGGTATCGGGGTGGGTATTTTTGCCATATCCATGCTTGCACCAACATATTCATTGGTCGACAACATCTAAACACGATGAAAAAACAAAAAGGTTTTACATTTATAGAGATTGTAGTCGGGGTCGCGGTGTTTTTGGTTTTTGCGGTGGGTGTGTATCAGGGTTATACAGCGGCATATAAAAGTATTGGCTCCTCACATACCAAGTCTTTGGCTGCTGATTTGGCCAATGAGCATTTTGAGATGATTAAAAATATGCCCTACAGTACTGTCGGTTTGATCGGAGGTAATCCGTCGGGCTTGGTTACTGCAGTACAAACAGCCGTCAGGGACGGCGCAACCTTTACCCTAACGACTGATATCCGAAATGTGGATGATCCGTTTGATTCTGTTTCACCCACCGATCCATTCCCAGCTGATTATAAGTTGGTGGAGGTTGTTATCACTTGCACAGGATGCAAAAATTTCACACCGGTTTCTGTTAACACACTAGTAGCTCCGAAGAATTTGGAAAGCTAATTATTATGAAAAAAGGATTTAGTATAATTGAATTTTTAATCGCTGTAGCCATGTCTATTGTGGTTGTCTTCGGCATCTCTATCGTGGCCAAGGATATAATCAGCTTAAATTCATCTGGACAAGCGAATCTCACTGCACAAATTGAAGGTAAAAAAGTTGTTAAAGTCATGGTTTCAGAATTGAGGAGAACATCCCCATCAGCTCAAGGTGGTTATCCTATTGAAACCGCGGCCACAAATACACTAACTTTCTTCGCAGATATAAATGATGACGAAAATGCCGATCGTATTAGATACTTTATAGATATTCCGACACGCACAATAAAGAGAGGGGTGGTTTTGGCGGCCGGACTGCCACCGTCTTATAACCTGGGTAATGAAAGTATCACTACCTTGATATCTAGTATTTCAAATGGTACTTCGACAGCTTTGTTCAGCTACTACAATGGTAACTATGCGGGGACTTCGAGTCCGCTTTCTGTGCCAGTCGACATACCGTCTGTTCGTTTGATAAAAATTACGGCCAAAATCGAACAAGATCCAAACCGTAGTCCAGCCATGATGACCGTCACTTCCCAAGCCTCACTAAGGAATTTGAAAGATAATTTATGATTTATAAAAAACAAAAACAATCAGGATATTTCTTGATTCAAACACTTGTGTTTGGTGCGATCGCCGTAGTTATAATCGGGGGTCTCATATCTTTTGCTATTGCTAATTCTAGACTAGCGAGGAGAAGTATTTTATCTGAACAAGCGTTTCAAACAGCAGAGGCGGGGATCGAATATTATCGTTGGCATTTAGCCCATGCGCCCACGGATTACACAAATGGTACGGGAGGCGCTGGTCCCTATGTAAAAAACTTTTACGACAAAAATAATGTACTCATCGGAACCTTTAGTTTAGCCATAACCCCTCCTGACCTAGGATCTACTTTGGTCAACATAGTATCAACTGGAGTATCCGCTGTTGATTCAAATATTTCTAGGAAGATCACAGTGCGTTTGGCTATCCCATCATTTGCGAATTTTGCCACAGTTTCTACTTCAGCCCTAAGATTCGGTGAAGGTACAGAAGTTTATGGACCAATACACTCGAACGCAGGTATTCGTTTTGATGGACTAGCTCATAATTTGGTGACTAGTTCTGTAGCAAATTATAATGATGCAGACCACACCGGTAACAATGAATTTGGTGTCCATACACACGTTAATCCACCACCAGGAAGTGGTATTAATGACACATTTAGAGCCCTGGAAGCTCCTCCTAGTGCTGTTCCTGTTCGAACCGATGTCTTTATAGCTGGAAGATCCTTTCCAGCTCCAGTCGTAGATTTTAGTGTGATAAACAGCGATCTAACCCAAATGAAAGTAGATGCACAGGCAAGTGGCTTGTACTTTGCCACCTCTACAGTCTCTGGCTACAGAGTTGTTCTTAAAACAGACAATACTTTCGATGTCTATAGAGTAAACAGCCTCGTAGCTCCAGGAGCTTGTACTGGGTCAGGTACGGGTTGGGGTACTTGGAGCGTGAATGTCTCTACTCTTATGGGGAATTATGCGATACCAGCAAATGGCCTCGTTTATTTTGAAGATCATGTTTGGGTTGAAGGGATCGTCGACGGCTCCAGAATAACAATAATCGCTGCAAATCTGCCAGACACGAACAGTGCTTTGAGGAGGTCTATTACCATAAACAACGATTTACTGTATACAAACTATGATGGCCAGGATGTCGTAGCTCTTATTGCTCAAAATAACGTCAATGTTGGTCTAATCAGTGAAGATGATATACGCATAGATGCTGCTTTGGTGGCCCAGGTAGGTAGAGTTGGTAGATTTTCCTATAATTCGAACTGTAGTCCTTACCACATAAGGTCTACACTCACTCTATATGGCACCATAGTTACTGCCCAAAGGTACGGGTTTGCTTATGTTGGTGGTCTGGGATACCAAATACGAAATCTTATATACGACGCCTATCTTCTATACACCCCCCCTCCATCTTTCCCCGAAACATCTGATTTTTATGAGGTTATTTATTGGAAGGAATCTGAATAATCTCTCTCTAGTGTTATAATATTCGGATGAGTAAGAAGATACTTGTGGCAAACTGGAAAAACCACCCAGAGTCACTCGATGAAGTCAAGGTAATTCTAAAAGGACTATCCAGAAAGTCTGCAGTCTATAAAAAACTAAATTTCTTTATCGCACCTCCGCTTTCTTACCTTGAATCAGTATCGAAGGGTATAAAGAGTTTTGGCTCACTTGCATCTCAAGACATCCCTACCGTTATAGAAGGAACGCATACTGGTATTGTCTCGGTAAATATACTTAAAAATTTTGGCACCAGGCTATCTATCATTGGCCACAGCGAGAGGCGAGCAATGGGCGAGACGAACAAAGAAATTTCTTTGAAGATCAAAATAGCCCTCAAGTCAGGTATCATTCCACTCCTCTGCGTTGGTGAGTTGGTGCGAGGCAAAGAGGGGGAGCATTTTGAATTTATCAGAGAACAAATCAGGCTTTCCCTGGAGGGAATAAAGAAGGCGGATTTATATAAAAAGGTCGTTATTGCCTATGAACCAATATGGGCTATAGGTAAGAGTGCCAAAGAGGCTATCGAGCCAAAGGATTTAGAGCAGATGATAATTTTTATAAAAAAAGTTTTAACCGATTTATTTGGAAGAGATTTGGCAGAAAATACAATGATTCTTTATGGTGGGTCAGTAGAAGCAACAAACATAGGATCAATCATGGATGTTGGAGTAGATGGATTTTTGGTTGGACATGCGTCGCTTGAGGCGGGATCATTAAATAGTATCGCTTCGAGTTTAATTTCTTAAAATGGATTTCAAAACGATTCTTGAAGCGGGTGATTTGAGAGGGAAGAGAGTGCTCGTCCGCGTGGATTGGAATGTTCCTATAGAAGATGGTGTGGTTACAGATGATTTTCGCATAACTCAATCTTTACCAACAATCGAGTATTTGATAAGAGCCGGAGCAAAAATAGTTTTGATAAGTCATCTGGGTAATAAGGGAGCAAGCCTAAAACCAGTTTTTGAATGTGCTAAAACCATGATCCCAAATCTAACATTTGGTGGAGATGGAGATATAACTCTGCTTGAAAACTTGAGGGACAACGAAGGAGAGGAAAAAAACACCAGAGATTTCGCGCTAGAGCTCTCAAAATATGGTGACTTGTTTGTAAACGAAGCGTTCTCTGTGTCTCATAGAGAGCATGCTTCTATTGTGGGTGTGCCAAAGCTTTTGCCCAGCTTCGCAGGGCTCTTATTTGGTAAGGAAGTAAAAAGTCTGTCCAGAGCCTTTTACCCCAAACACCCCTTCCTGTTTATTTTAGGCGGAGCCAAATTTGATACCAAACTTCCATTGATCGATAAGTTTATGGGGGTGGCTGATTCGTTGTTTGTAGGAGGAGCACTCGCCCATAATTTTTTTAGAGAATTGGGTAAAAACTTGGGCAAGTCGCTTGTTTCTCCTGGAGATTTTGATCTGGAATCAAAGTATCAGTCTGGCAAGATTATGCTACCCGATGATGTTGTGGTGGAAAATGAGGCAGGATCAAGCGTTGAGGATGTCGATTCTATGAAAGACAATGACATGATTATGGACGCCGGGCCAAAATCTATAAACCAACTAAAATCCAAGATAGCCGAAGCTCAGTTTATTTTATGGAACGGTCCTTTGGGGAATTATGAGCTGGGGTATAAAGAAGCCACTCATTCTTTGGCTAAAATACTTTCACAGAGTAACAAAGAAGTGATTGTCGGTGGTGCAGATACGATCGCATGCATAAAAGAACTTGGTCTATATGAGAAATTCTCCTTCGTGTCTACCGGAGGAGGGGCTATGCTCGATTTCTTGGCCAATGGCAGCTTGCCCGGGATAGAGTCTCTTAAGAGACCATAAGGTTTTTTATCTTTTCTGCTGCATCGACGATTTCTTCTTTGGTGTGTTTGTCGCCGTGCCAGTGAGTAAATCCATCTCCTTCAAATCTGGGGATGATATGTATGTGTGAGTGGAAGATTATTTGCCCAGCTTCTTTACCATTATTCATATGGATATTAACCCCATCTGCACTCAAGGCAGATTTTAGGGCTACGGATATTTTTTGAGCGACCAGTATCATCTTCGACATATTGTCACTTTCCGTATCGAAGATATTTGTAGAGTGTTTTTTGGGCACAACTAAGGTATGACCAAGATTAACTGGTGTGGTATCTGCGAAAGCCAGAGTTTCGCAGTCCTCATATACAACACTTGCTAAGATTTCCCTATTTATGATTTTGCAGAATATACAGTCAGACATTTTAGTAAGAGTTCGTGTTGACCAAGCGTCCATCGGCGTCATATAGAAAGATGGTCTCATCTTCTTCGTCCCACATTTCCCAGTCTCTGTCGAGGAAGATTCGCCAGCCCCTTAGATTAAAATCTTTGTCATTCTGGTGATTATTGACACAGCCTAAGTAGCTATAGTGAGACTTAATGAAGGCTACGCACGCATTAGACAAACCGTCCTCTCCATCGACGCAACCACGACATTTTTCACCATCTATATCTAACCCATCGTATTCGGGTGTATGACACGAAGAAAAATTCTCTATAAAATCTTTGCACTTACCGTCCAGACTATCAAATCCAGGCTCCCTAGTTGGAACCGGGCAGTTACTTTGGATTGGAGGATTAAACTCATATTCTGGCAAGTTTTCTAAGTAGCCGGAGCATTTGTTTTCTTTGAAGCTCGTGATCTTATAAGGTATATTCTGCCCAATTGAACCAGAAGACACTATGGCCTCGTCGCCACTTTTTAGAACAATATCTGAAAATAAGTTGTATCCGGTTCCTGTGAATAAGGATACTGCTTTGGGGATATAAGCTATGTCTGCATTAAAGTTTTTTAGGTTGCCGCTAACTTCGTAAGTTTTTGAATCTTTGGAGTTTTTTAGTTTCCATCCATTGATGTTTATGTTCTCCTCTCCTCTGTTTTCAATCATGATGTACTCATCTTTTGGTTGGTATTCGTATGAAGCATTACCAGTACTGATACTTATATTTTTGGAATACGGAGAATTGTACCCATACTCTAACCCATAGTTGTTCCTCTCTGTCCTCCAAGAGAGGTTGTTATCACCAAAAGACAAGAAACTTCTTGATGGTCCTGGGCTGTTTTTAGGTAGTATGAAGACAAATATGATCAGACAGAGAGCAAGGAGGATCATGATACCTTCATTGAACTCACCTCGTTGATGGTTTTTCATAGATTCATCATAATACAAGAGAAGAATAACCGCATGCTAGAATGGCCAGATGTCTAAAGCTTACTTTCCAGAGATTTTTGAAGCTTTGAGAAAACAAAGAGGTCTTTCGCTTGAATCTATGGAAGAGTTTCTGAGCCCAAGCTATGACAAATTGCATGACCCAATGTTATTGCCTGACATGGAGAAGGCACGAGATCGGGTTATCAAAGCCATAAATGAGAATGAACACATCGTAGTGTTCTCAGACTATGACGCAGATGGTATCCCTGGCGCGGTGGTTATGTCTGATTTTTTCTCTAGAGCCAAGTATGAGAATGTGTCTTTCTATATACCCCATAGGCATGATGAGGGATTCGGTTTGAATAAAGATGCAGTAGAAGAGATAGTCCTACGCGGAGCAAAGCTTCTAATCACCGTCGATTGCGGTGTGGCTGATTTGGATGAAGTGGCTCAAGCACAAAAAGCCGGGGTGGACGTCATCATCACTGACCATCACGAACAAAAAGAAAAACTCCCCAAAGCATTCGCAGTAGTTAATCCAAAAAGAAAAGATTCAAAGTATCCATTCAAGGAAATTTGCGGTTCCGCGGTGGCTTATAAACTGGTCCAGGCAGTTTTGGCTAAGGAAGAATCCGCCAGCTGGCGGATCGGGATCAAACCAGGGATGGAGAAGTGGTCCTTAGATATGGTTGGTATAGCCACTCTCTCAGACATGGTTCCCCTTGTAGATGAGAATAGAATATTCGCCAAATATGGTTTGGATGTGTTGAGGAAGGCTACGAGACCTGGCCTAGTCGCTTTGTTTAGAAAACTGAATATGAATCAGAAATACCTGACAGAGGATGATGTGGCTTTTATGATCACCCCACGAATCAATGCTGCTTCGAGGATGGGTAAACCAGAAGATGCTTTTAATTTATTAAAAACCAATAATATATTAGAAGCAGATAAACTCGCAGATCATCTTGAAAAAATAAATAATGAACGCAAGGGCATCGTCGCCTCACTTGTCAAAGAGGCCAAATCAGAAATGGCACTAAGAGAATCAGTGTCAGAAGTTATTTTTATCGGTAACCCTGATTGGAGGCCGTCCCTCTTGGGTTTGGTGGCTAATTCGTTGGTCGAAGAATATTCGCGTCCAGTTTTTGTTTGGGGGAGGGATGGGGACGGGGTGCTCAAGGGGTCCTGCAGGTCGTACGATGGAATTAATCTCTACTTGCTGATGGATGGGGTCAAAGAATATTTTGTGGAGTACGGTGGCCATGGTGGAGCGGGAGGATTCTCTATTACTCTTGAAAATATTTCTAATATAGAACCAGCTCTTTCTAAGTTTGTAAAAACTTTGGACACCAAACGAACCATAGAAGACGATAATACTGCCATATCCATCACTCTCGATGAAGTGGGGGAGAGTTTGTGGTCGACGATATCCTCCTTTGCTCCGTTTGGGATGTCGAATCCAAAGCCGCTCTTCAAGATGTCTAATGTAGAAATACACTCTGCTAAGAATTTTGGTAAAACCGGTAACCACCTCGAGGTGGTAGTGAGGTCAGAAAAGAATAAGACTATCAAAGCTATCTCATTCTTTAATACTATAGAGAGTGTTGGTACGCCCCTTGCTCCTGGTTCTAGGGCAAACCTCGGTGCTTACCTCGAAAAATCCTATTTCAGAAACCGTCCAGAGCTAAGACTCCGAATTGTTGATATTATGAGTTTATGAGCATAACTATTTTTACTGACGGGTCATCGAAGGGGAATCCTGGACCTGGGGGGTGGGGGGCTATTGTGGCTTACACGGATAAGGTGGTTGAACTTGGGGGTAGAGAGGAACACACGACGAACAACCGTATGGAACTTTCCGCAGCGATCTATGCAATAGAGTCTTTAAAACAAAGCGAAGTAGCCACCATCTATTCTGATTCAACCTATGTGGTCAAAGGTATCACCGAGTGGATCCACGGTTGGCACAGAAACAATTGGAAAACAGCAGGCAAGAAACCCGTAGAGAACAAAGATTTATGGTTGAGATTATTCGATGCTATCCAGAACAAAGACCTAAAATGGAAAGTGATACCTGGACATGCAGGTATCCATGCGAACGAACGCTGCGATGAGATCGCCACTTCTTTCGCTGATAATCTCCTTCCAGTTTTATATGATGGATCGAGAGCAGGCTATACCACCAAACTTGAAGTGAATGGATAAAATAATAAGTAAGATAGAAAATACCCGGCACTCGGGTATTTTTGTTTTCTTGTGGAGTTTCATTATTGCCGTACTCTGTTCTTCTTTTATAAATATCCTACCGATAATAAGTCTATGTCTGATGACCGTCGGGTTTTTAGGTTTTTTGTTTTTTAAATTTATAAAGATAGAAGCAAATATTTTAATCAGCTTGTTATTCCTAGTTATCTTCTCATTCGGTTTCGGAGCTCTGCGTTTTGAGATAAAAGATTATCATTTGTTGGATAAGAAATTCGAAGCATCATTAGAATCAAAAATAGAATTAGATGGCTTGGTTATAAGCGAGGTTGAAACCAGAGAGAGTGGCTCGAGATTTGTCTTAGATGTAGATGGACAGAAGATTTTGGTCAGCGCCAGAGATTTCTCTAATACAGAATACGGAGATCGGGTAGCGGTTACTGGCAAGCTCCAAAAGCCGGGGATTATAGAGAGTGATACGGGTAGAGACTTCGACTACGGTGCCTATTTATCCAAGGATGATATTTATTACACCATGAGTTTCGCAGAGGTAGAGACCCTCTCCTCTGGTCACGGTAATTTTTTAAAATCTTTCCTCATCAAGATAAAAACAAAGTTCACAGACAGGATGAATACAATCTTGCCAGAACCAGAATCATCTTTACTTGCAGGTCTACTTGTCTCTGGTAAGCAGGCTCTACCCAAAAGCACACTCGAAGAATTTAAGAGAGCGGGGATAGTGCACATAGTCGTGCTCTCTGGTTATAACGTCACCATTATCGCAGAGTTTTTCCGCAAAATGTTTGGTTTGTTGTCTGTCCGATTTGCTTTGCCAGCATCAGTTGTTGGTATTGTCCTATTCACACTACTTACTGGTGCATCTGCTACCGTAGTCAGGGCGTCCATTATGGTGCTGATTGTATTGTTCAGTAAATCTCTTGGACGGACTTATTCTGTTGGACGGGCATTGCTTTTGGCCGGAGTGCTCATGGTTTTCCATAACCCAAAAATTTTGGTTTTTGATCCATCTTTCGAACTTTCTTTTATTGCTGTCCTCGCACTTGCATACATGAGCTCCTTAGCCGAAAAGTATCTCGGCAGTATTCCTCTGCAGTGGGGCATGAGGAGTATGTTGGCAACTATTATCAGCACTCAGGTTGCAGTTTTGCCATACCTGCTTTACTCGATGGGGAGTTTTTCTATGGTGTCTGTGTTCTCAAATACCCTGATCCTATTGTTCATACCTGTTACAATGCTCATTGGCTTTGCGGCTGTATCTCTGTCGTTTGTGGGTTTTTATCTGGCAATGCCATTTTCGTATTGCGCGCATCTCCTCCTAGAGTACATACTCTCGGTTGCTCACTATCTAGGTAATTTATCTTTTGCCAGTATCTCTGTGCCGATTTTCCCTTGGTGGTTAGCTGTTTTTATTTATTTAGTATTGATAGGTTTTGTTTATAATAGATCCAAGACTTAAGCAGCTAAACTATGTTTTTTATTTAGATGATCGCTCGCCCTATCTCTGATATCCAAGATAATCCTTTCAAAATCTTCTGGCTTTGTGTCTCCGGGTAATTCTCTAACCTCCCATTCATGATGCAGACCAACGCTCCTCTCGTCTATCCGACGATGAAAAGAAAGTTCCATTCTAAAAGTATTATCTATGGCTGTATCGTATGCTTCGGCTTGTTCTGGCGACCCTGCGTCAAAGGACAAAATCCAGCCAGTCCTATCGAATGGTGGCTTGACCTCTATCTTTAGTTCATCCAACTTCTCAACTTCAGGTACTGGTTCGTGGAAATCTATAGCCATTTTATTTTGCCTTAGCCAAATTATCTTCTACCGTTTCCCAGTTTAAATTTTTGAAAAATGTTTCGACATACTGTTTCTTGTCTGCGGGGGTGTAGTCGAGGTAGTAAGAGTGCTCCCACATATCTAGAGCTAATATTGGGGTGAGGCCAGAGAGTTGTCCAAGATGTTGTTCGTCCACCCAAGATTGGATTAACCGGTTTGTCGCCTTGTCGTAGTAGACCATCGCCCAGCCAACTCCACGAGTGAGTGCGAGTTCCTTAAATTTTTCTAAGTCGAATCCCATTTTTGCGAATTCACCACCCTCATTCATAGGCTTGGGTCCGCCCACGAAATGAGCAAAATAAACTTCATGATTTCTCATACCATTGAATTCAAAAGGGAACCTGCGGTCATAACCAGTGCCCTGAAGTAATGTGTTTGTGTTTTTCACATATCCTGCATAGAGCTTCAGGTGCTCTTCAATTGTTTTTTCAGAGATGCCGATCAATTTTGGTATCTCGAACTTTTTTTCTTCGAATGTTGTCATAGAGTTTTTATATTTCTAATCTTTTTAATTATAACACCCTATACTGTGGGTATGGAGTCGATCAAAAAGAATTGGAAAACTTGGCTGGTGGTAGCTCTAATTCTGGGGAATATCTGTGTTTGGGCGGAGATCTATGTTCGTAGACCCTCCAATCTCCTAAATGTTTATTTTTTTGATGTTGGCCAGGGCGACTCTATCTTCGTGGATACCCCAACACACAAACATATTCTCATCGATGGAGGATCAAATAATAGAGTGCTATCTATGCTCGGAGAGGTTTTACCTTTTGGTGATAGAAAAATAGATGTGCTTTTGGCCACCCATCCGGACCGTGACCACATAGGCGGTTTGTCTGAGGTGGTCAGTAGGTTTGATGTCAAAATATTTATCTCGCCAGGCATTGAATCACCAACTACAGTAGACGATGAACTTGATTTGAGTATACAAAGAGAGGGTTCACAGAGAATATTAGCTAAACGTGGTACAACCATAGATTTTGGGGACGGGGTGAAGCTCGTCCTCTTGTTCCCAGACAGAGATGTTTCAGATTGGGAAACAAATGATGCTTCTATAGTAGCCAAGCTTGTTTATGGGGAACACTCCTTTCTTTTGACTGGTGATTCGTCCAAGAAAACAGAGTATTTATTGCTTGGCCTGAATGAAGAAGTGCTAGACAGTACTGTCTTGAAGGCGGGACATCATGGATCACGCACATCTACATCTTTGTCTTATGCCCAGGCGGTTAGTCCGGAATATACGATAATCTCTGCTGGCAAGGGCAATTCTTATGGGCACCCACACAAGGAGGTGATAGATGTGTTAAATAAAATAGGTACAAAAATACTCTCTACTTTTGAATTGGGAACTATTAGATTCAAGACAAACGGAGAATCTCTAGAGGTTATATAAGGCCAGCTTTTTTGAGGACAGAATGAGCACCACGTTTGTTTATGGTTTTGATCGCATCTGTAGAAAGTGTGAGGGTGAGCGTTTTCTTGAGTTCGGGTACATAAATACGCTTTTTCTGGAGATTTGGATACTTCCTGACGTTCCCGGTTGGATTAAACTGGGTAGCACGAGTCCTGTTGGAGTAGCCTCCACCTATCCTTGAACCCTTTTTAGTGACTGGACAAACCTTAGCCATAGTGGGAGTTATGCTAACATAAAACCACGAACATGCAACTCGAATTCATATTCCAGATAGCCATACTCATCATGTCTGTTGTTATCCATGAAGTTTCTCATGGGTATGCAGCCAGTCTCTTGGGGGACCAGACTGCCAGGTATCAAGGCAGGTTAACTCTCAATCCATTCAAACACTTGGAGATGGTGGGGTCGTTCTTTGTCCCACTTGTTTCTTATTTCTTTGGAGGTTTTATCTTTGGCTGGGCTAAGCCAGTACCCTATAACCCACACAATCTACGACCAGGTAGATGGTCTGAGGCAATAGTAGCCGGGGCTGGTCCAGCATCTAACCTTGTGCTGGCTATCATATTTGGCTTGGTTATTCGGTTTTCTGTGGCCTTGGGTATAGAAAATATGGCCTTTTTGCATGTCACTGCCTTGGTGGTGTTTGTGAACCTGCTTCTCATGGTCTTTAACCTGGTCCCCATACCTCCACTAGACGGTTCAAAGCTACTTTTCGCCTGTTTTCCACAGAAAATGTATCAAATTCGGGGTTTTTATGAGAGATACAGCCTGATACTGATACTTATCTTTATCTTCGTATTATGGGAATACATCGCCCCACTCGCCACTTTAGCTTTCAGGATAATCACCGGCCTGTCCCTTTGAGGAACGTGTTGCTTGCGTTTTTGGGGGCTATTTAGTAGAGTAGTAGTCTCCTTTTGGAGGTTTTTTCATGTCTACCATAAACCAGTTGGTCAAACGAAAAAGAAGCAAGGTCGCCAGGAAATCTAAGGCGATCGCTTTGACTCGTGGGTTTAATACAATTAAAAACCGACCAATCTACTTTAACTCTCCTTTCAAACGCGGTGTTTGTACCAAGGTGACTACAAAAACTCCAAAGAAACCTAACTCAGCTATTCGTAAAATCGCCCGTGTCCGCCTATCGAATGGCCATGAAGTAACCGCCTATATCCCTGGTGAGGGCCATAACCTACAGGAACACTCAGTCGTAGTTATCCGTGGTGGTCGTGTAAAGGACCTTGGAGTCAGATACACTATCGTTCGTGGACTTCTTGATGCACAGGGTGTAGAAAAGAGACGTCAGTCCAGAAGCCAATACGGTACCAAGAAACCAAAGGGTAAATAAAATAAACCATGCGACGCAAACTCAAAGCCAAAAAGCCTTTAACTCCTGATTCAGTTTATGAATCTGAAAAGATTACCAAGTTTGTTAACTATGTGATGCTCGAAGGCAAGAAGACTACTGCACGTGCAGTCGTCTATCGTGCTTTGGATGAGATTAAATCAAAAGCCAAAACAGAGAATCCGCTTGAGATTTTTGAGATGGCTTTGAAAAACACAGGTCCAACTATGGAAGTCAGATCAAGGAGAGTTGGAGGTGCAAACTACCAGATTCCTCGCGAAGTTAGACCAGAAAGGAGGCAGTTCCTCTCTATGAAATGGATCATAGAAGCTGCTCGTTTGAAGAAAGGTAAACCAATGCATGAGAAACTCGCAGAAGAAATCGTAGCCGCTTCAAACAACGAGGGTGATGCGGTGAAGAAGAGAGAGAATACTCACAAGATGGCAGATGCCAACAAGGCCTTCGCCCACTTCGCTTGGTAATTTTTTGTTAGAATTGTTTTATCCCCACGAGGGTTTTATTTTTTAGAGAATTATAAATTAATTATTTATGGAACGAGATTATCCCCTAGAACGAGTTAGAAACTTCGGTATTATCGCCCACATCGACGCGGGCAAGACCACAACCTCAGAGCGCGTGCTTTTTTATACTGGTGCTCAACACAGCATTGGTGAGGTGCACGAAGGGGAGACAACTACAGACTGGATGGAACAAGAAAGAGAGAGAGGTATCACCATCACCGCAGCAGCGATCACTTGTTTCTGGGCGCCTACGTATCTTTCAGCAACAGAGAGGTCCGATGCCAAAAAGAAATTCCGTTTTAACGTGATCGACACCCCAGGACACATCGACTTTACTGTAGAAGTGAAGAGATCCTTGCGCGTACTCGACGGTGCAGTGGTGGTATTCGACGGCGTGGCCGGTGTTGAACCACAATCTGAAACTAACTGGCGTTATGCAGAGGACGCGAACGTTCCTCGTGTTTGTTTTATCAACAAGCTTGATCGAACTGGTGCATCGTTTGAACGTTCATACAAATCAATCCTCGACAGGCTTTCCAAGAAAGCAGTCCGTATGCAGATCCCTATTGGTGAAGAGGATAAGCACGAAGGTGTAGTGGATCTATTGAAAATGAAAGCGTACTACTTCGAGGGCAATATGGGTAATCAAGTTCTTGAGAAAGACATACCCGCAGACCTCCTTGAACAAGCAACTAAATACAGAGCAGAACTCGTAGAGAGAATAGTAGAGAATGACGAGGGACTCATGAATGCATACCTTGAGGGCAAGGAAATCTCTCTTGAAGCACTCAAAGAAACTCTCCGCAAAGCAGTGATAGGGAATAAAATTTTCCCTGTGTTCACTGGCTCTGCTTTGAAAAACAAAGGTGTACAGCTCGTACTCGATGCGGTTGTAGACTTCCTCCCATCTCCACTCGATATTCCTCCTGTAAAAGGTATCAATCCTGAAAATGGTGAAGAGGTCATGAGGCATGCGAGTGATGCAGAACCTTTTGCTGCTCTCGCCTTCAAACTCCAAGCAGATCCATTCGTCGGACAACTTACTTTCTTCCGCGTGTATTCAGGAACAATAGAATCAGGAAGCTATATCTATAACTCCACCACTGGAGAGAAGGAGAGATTGGGTAGAATCGTGCGCCTCCAGGCGAATCAGCGCGAAGAAGTGAAAAAAGTTTTTGCCGGAGAGATCGCCGCAGCGGTGGGTCTAAAGAATGCTAAAACATCTCACACATTCTCTGATGAGACGAACGCAATCATCCTCGACCAGATCACATTCCCTGAACCAGTTATCTCTTTGCGTATCGAACCAAAAACAAAAGCAGACCAAGAGAAAATGGGCTTTGCACTCAAGAGACTTTCGGACGAAGATCCAACTTTCAAAATCAAATCTGATTCAGAGACAGGAGAAACAGTGATCATGGGTATGGGTGAACTCCACCTTGAGATTATTGTTGATCGTATGAAGAGAGAGTTCAGCGTCGAAGCAAATGTCGGTAAACCACAAGTAGCTTATAAAGAAACGATCACCGGCGAAGCAGAAGTCGACAACAAATACGTCAAGCAAACTGGAGGAAAGGGTCAGTACGGACACGTCAGGATCAAGATCAAACCACTTCCAAAATATGATCCAGAAGAAAAGGTTCCTAAAAATGCTCACCGAGAGGAAGGATTCGAGTTCATCGATTCTATCAAAGGAGGTGTTATTCCTCAAGAATTTATCCCTGCAGTAGAGAAGGGAGTGAAGGAAGCCATGGAACGCGGAATACTCGCAGGATACAAGATGGTGGACATATCTTGTGAATTGAATTTTGGATCGTACCATGATGTGGACTCTTCTGAAATCGCTTACAAGATCGCAGCTTCCCAGGCCTTTCAAGAGGCGGCCAAGAAGTCTAAACCAGTTATCCTCGAGCCAATTATGAGAGTCGAAGTAGTGGTCCCAGAAAAGTTCATGGGTGACATCACTGGTAACCTTTCTGGTAAGCGTGGACAGATCGAAGCGATGGAAGATAGGGGAGACCTCAAGGTTATCCGTGCACAAGTGCCTCTATCAGAAATGTTCGGTTATGTGACAAACCTCCGTTCTATGACCGAAGGCCGTGGCTCTTCTACTATGGAATTCGATCACTATGCGATCGTGCCTCCAAACGTGGCTACAACTATCATCGAACAGAGAACGGGAGGGAAGGCATAATTGATAAACTCAGGTAATTCTAGTAAACGGCCCAGCAGGGCTGTTTTTGCGATATTTAAGCTGAATATCCTTGACTTTGGGTATTTAGTATGCTATGATTAGTGAGGATAGAGAAGTTCCGTTACATACCCCTTCCGGCCTAGAGCCAGAGAGCCCATGAACCCGTTCCAGGCACTCCTCGAGAAGATCGACAGCAAGGTCGCCGAGGTCAAGCAGCTCTTCGCTGCGATCCTCCTGAACGCCGACATCGTCGTGGCCCGAGCCGAACTCGGGCGTGTCATCGAAGCCCTCAAGGGCTCGAACACGGCCGCAGACGAACGCAACGCGCGTTTCGTGGCTGCGGAAGCCGAGTGCGCGCTCGAGGAGCTCAACCAGATGGAGCAGAAGTTCCTCATCTCCGCCTTCGCCGTCGACATGATGCGCAAGCGGATGGGCGGGCTCGATCCGGTCACTCTCGAACGCTACAAGACGTCTCTGAGTGACCGGATCACCCGGTACGATGCCACCCGTTCGGGCAGGATGCCCGACACGTCCGAGCTCCGTCGCCAATTTCGTGCCTTCAAGGCAGACATGCGTCGGGCCGAGGCTGCGTCCATCCACTCGGTCGGGAAGAGAGCCCACAAGGCTCTTCTGACTCCCGAGATCGTGGGTGGTTCGACCGGCTCGAAGCCGGCCTCGCGCGAGAACAAGCAGCGGGCTCGAGACAAGAGCATCGCCCATCGCGCGATGATGGTCCGGACGAATCGCATCCGCTCCGGTGAGCAGGGCAACAAGAAGGGAGTGAAGCAGAAGGCTTCGCGCTAGATTGGGGTAACAAGCCCCGCGGACGGTCCCACGGACCATTCGTGGGGCTTTTCGTATATAAAAGCCTTAAAAATCCTTGACTATTGCTCGCCCTTTGCTAAGATAGCCCTTACGCGTTATGTGCTGTTTTTCTTTGGCTCTTTGAGACTCAATCTTAATAGACCGAATGAAATATGGCTTTATTGCGTACTTATCCGTTTGTTGATCAGAGAGAGCAAATGTTCTCGCGCGCTCTCTCGGTTCAAAAAACAATTTACTTAAATTACTAATAAATCTTACTAATTTTATGGCAGCAGAATTCAACCGTTCCAAGCCTCACCTCAACGTCGGTACCATCGGACACGTTGACCACGGCAAGACGACCCTCACAGCAGCTATCTTGAACGTGCTTCACCGCGCGGGCAAAGTAGCCACAGTGAAGTCAGTTGGAGATATCGACAAGAGTCCTGAAGAAAAGGCTCGTGGTATCACCATCTCCCTTTCCCACAGTGAATATGAGACAGACGCTCGTCACTACGCACACGTCGACGCTCCTGGACACGCAGACTATATCAAGAACATGATCACCGGTGCCGCTCAGATGGACGGTGCGATCCTCGTGGTTGCAGCGACTGACGGTGTGATGCCACAGACACGTGAACACATCCTCCTTGCAAAGCAAGTTGGAGTTCCAAAGATCATCGTTTTCTTGAACAAGTGCGACATGGTTCCTGATAAAGAACTTATCGACCTAGTCGAAGAAGAAGTACGTGATCTCTTGAAGAAATATGAATTTGACGGAGAAAACGCTCCTATCATCCGTGGTTCAGGCCTCAAAGCCCTCGAAGCTACAGGTATAGATGACGAATGGTCAAAGAAAGTTCTTGAATTGACTGATGCTTTGGACACTTACTTCCCAATCCCTGTTCGTGAAGTAGACAAGCCATTCCTCATGCCTATTGAAGACATCTTCTCTATCGAAGGTCGAGGTACAGTGGTTACTGGTCGTATCGAAAGAGGTACTGTCAAAGTTGGTGAAGAAGTAGAAATCGTCGGTATCGAAGCTACACAGAAAACTACAGTTACCGGTATCGAGATGTTCAACAAACAACTCCAGGACGGTAGAGCAGGAGACAACGCAGGTATCCTCCTCCGCGGTGTTAAGAAAGAAGATCTACACCGAGGACAGGTTATCGCCAAGGTTGGTTCAGTAACTCCTCATACAGAATTCACAGCAGAAGTTTACATCCTCAAAAAGGAAGAAGGTGGTAGACACACTCCATTCTTCACCGGATACAAACCACAGTTCTACATCCGTACAACTGATGTGACCGGAGAAGTGACTCTAGCCGAAGGTGTAGAGATGGTTATGCCAGGAGACACAGTGACATTCAAGGTTAAACTTGTTGCCCCTGTCGCTCTCGAGGATCAGACCAGATTTGCTATCCGTGAAGGAGGCAAGACTGTGGGTGCTGGAGTGGTAACAAAGGTTATCGCCTAAACAAAAGACTACGTACCTTACATGACCAAGGAAACACACAAAGAGGTAAAAGAGAAAAAGCCAAAGGCCAAAGCTACTAAAGTAGCCAAGACCGAGGACGGCGTAGGGATGCTCCGCATCCGAGTCCGGGCTTATGAATCTAAGATCTTGGATGTTTCTGTGAAGCAGATTATCGACACAGCACTCCGCTACGATGCAGAAGTGCAGGGACCGATACCTCTACCAACAGAGATCAAGAAATATACAGTGAACCGTGCTGCATTCGTATACAAAAACGCGCGAGAACAGTTTGAGATGCGAATACACAAACGACTCATTGATATCAAGAATCCAACTCCAAAGATCATAGAATCTCTCACTAATCTCAGTCTTCCTTCGGGAGTGAACATAGACGTGAAGCTGGTTTAATCCGGTTGATACAGCAAGACTGCATTCAGAAAATAAAATGAAATTCCTTCTAGCCAAAAAAGTAAATATGACCCAGGTGTTCGATGAAAAGGGGATGACCTATCCAGTCACCGTCCTTTTGGCTACCCCGAACACGGTCATCGCACTCAAAGATGTGACCAGAGATGGATACAAAGCAGTTCAAGTAGGTTTTGGTGAAAAGCGCGAGAAGAATATCACTAAGCCAAGACTTGGACAGATGGGCGGTGCAAAACATTCTCATCTCAGAGAATACAGAACGGATGATGCTGACTTGGCTCTAAAGGTCGGAGATGCACTCGACCTCACTCAATTCAAGGAAGGGGACACTGTATCTGTCATGGCAATCTCCAAAGGTAAGGGTTTCCAGGGCGTTGTTAAGAGACACAAGTTCAAAGGTGGACGCCGTTCACACGGTCAGAAGCACTCTGAGCGTGAGCCGGGTTCTATCGGTGGAGGAGGTCGTGCAGGAGGTCGTGTAGCCAAAGGTATGCGCATGGCTGGTAGAATGGGAGGCGATCGTGTTACAGTATCAAACCTAAAAGTGATCAAAGTTTTGCCTGAGACAGGCGAGATCATGATCCATGGCGCAGTCCCCGGACGAAGAGGAACAGTGGTAGAGATCAAATCAAAATAAATTTTATGGAAGCCAAGGTCTATACAATCAAAGCCAAAGAGGCAAATACCATCTCACTCCCAGAGGGCCTCTTCGGTTTGAATTGGAATTCAGACTTGGTTCACCAGGTGGCTACTTCACTTGAATCTGCAAAGCGTAAGCCAATAGCTCATACTAAAAACCGAAGCGAAGTTCGCGGAGGAGGCAAGAAACCTTGGCAGCAGAAGGGTACTGGACGTGCTAGACACGGTTCTATCCGCTCACCACTTTGGGTTGGTGGAGGTATAACTCACGGTCCAAGAAACGAAAAAAACTTTGACCGCAAGGTTTCAAAGAAAATGAAAGCCAAGGCTTTCTACACCATCCTCTCGAGGAAGTTCAAAGATGGCGAGATACTCTTTGTAGACTCTATCGCTCTATCTATGCCCAAAACCAAAGAAGCTATCGGCGCACTCAAAGGACTCTCCGGTGTTAAGGGATTTGAAAATCTTTTCACCAAGAAAAACAATTCTGCTATCATCGCCCTCGCAGACAAAAACCAAAATGTAGAACGCTCTATGTCTAACCTCGGTAACATGGAAGTGCTCGAAGCTCGTAACCTCCATCCACTTGCTTTGCTCAAATATAAATATCTCATCATCGAAAACCCAAGCAAATCACTCGAACTTCTCCCAGGAAATAATATTTTTGCCAAAGAGAAAGTAGCTAAGGTAGCAAAGAAGACAACTACTAAGGCCAAGAAAGTAGTCAAAGCATAATATGAAAACTGCACCGATAAACAACACCACAGTGCTCAAAAGACCTCGTATCACCGAGAAGGCGGCTTTGAAGGCGGACAGTATGAACGTTTACACTTTTGAAGTGAACAAAGATGCGACCAAGAAGCAGGTTATAGCCAGTATCAAAGATGCATACAAAGTCACTCCAAAGAGTGTCAGACTACTCGCGATCCCTCGCAAAGAAGTTTTCCGCAGGGGCAAGAGTGGTGTGACCGGTGGAGGCAAAAAAGCCTATGTGTACCTAAAGAAGGGCGATAAGATCGAAGTAATGTAATTTTATGAAACGATACAGACCAACATCTCCATCCAAAAGACAGGAATCAAAAGTTGAATTCAAAAAATTCATCACTAAATCCGAACCTTTAAAATCCTTGACCAAAGGTTTTCGTCGAGCGAACGGACGCAACAACACTGGGCGTATTACCACTCGCCACAAAGGAGGCGGACACAAGAGACTCTTTAGAGATATAGATTTTACATACAACAAGATAGACGTGCCTTTCACTGTTAAGACAGTCGAATATGATCCAAACAGATCTGGATTCATCGGTCTCGTCGCTTATAAAGACGGAGAGAGACGATATGCACTTCTACACAAGAGTGCTCGAGTAGGAGATGTATACATCGCCTCAGAAACTGCACCGATCACTCCGGGGAACAGACTCCCATTGTCCAAGATCACTGTCGGTACTTTTGTTTACAACGTAGAGCTCAAGCCAAGAGGTGGAGCCAAGATCGCTCGTTCGGGTGGTAACTATGTAGAAGTTGTTGCCAAGGATGGTGGCTATGTAGACCTGAAGATGCCTTCAAGCGAAGTTCGCAAAGTTCTAGAGACTGCTTGGGCCACTGTCGGTGAAGTATCAAATGATGAGAACAGACTGACTAACCTCGGCAAGGCGGGGAGGTCTCGTTGGCTCGGTATCCGTCCAACGGTCCGTGGTACAGCGATGAACCCAGTAGACCACCCACACGGCGGAGGAGAGGGCAGACAGGGTCGAGGACGCAGAAGGGCTATCTCTATCTACGGCAAGCCAACAGGCAAAGGACAGAAGTCTCGCCGTTCAAAGAAATATTCAAACAAACATATTGTCCGCAGACGAAAAGTCGGCAAGAAATAAAAAACAAAACTCGCCCTCAGGCGGGTTTTTTGGTATATTCAAGGCATGCAACAACTTGATAAAAAAGCAGTCTGGTTATTTTTTATAGGCTCTATGTTTGGATGGGTCTTCTTTGGAGTTTTTCTCTCTATCTGGGGGGCCAGTATCTCTGGTGAGATGTTTAGCGGTTCGATGACTTTTAACGGACAGCCAGTGAACCCGTTAGCGTTTATGTGGTTTGCAGTAAAAACTGTTGTCGCTCTGCTCTTAATCCTCTCTTATATTTGGGCACGTCTCTCGTATCGTTTTTATAGATACGAACTCAGAGATAATGGATTCAGGAAGGAGTCAGGCGTGATCTATAAAAGTTATGTCACCATACCTTATGACCGTATCCAGAATGTAGATGTGTATCGAGGAATCCTCGCACGCATGCTTGGGCTTTCTGATTTACATATCCAAACAGCGGGAGCAGGTACAATGCTCGGCGAAGGTAGACTACCAGGCCTTTCACATGAGGTCGCAGAACAACTCCGAGATGAACTCATCAACCGTTCACGTGCCTCTAGAACGGGCCAGGGTTTATAGTTGACTTTCCTCAAATTTGGTATAAAGTAGGGCACGTAAGGTCAAAGACAGAAGGTGGCGCAAGCCTTAATCATGCCTTCCGAGATCACTCTCAAACGCACTTCGGTGTAGTCGAGACCTTATAGAGGTCGTTTTTTTTGTTCGTTAATTTATAAATTATGGCAATATCAAGAGCCAAAAAAGGAGAGATAGTAGACAAGCTTCAAGGAGCCCTCAAGGGTGCCAAGTCGCTCGTCTTCGTCAACTTTCATGGCCTCAAGGTTTCTGATGCCACAGCCATGCGCCGTTCCCTCAAAGCAGAGGGCGTCTCATACGCAGTGACAAAGAAATCTTTGACCAAACGAGTATTAGCTGATGAGAAATTCGAAGGCACTTTGCCTGAACTCACCGGCGAACTCGCGATGGCTTGGTCAGACGACCTGATCGCACCAGCGAGAGGCGTCTATGGTTACCAAAAGAAATTCCCAGAGGGCCTCAAGATCCTCGGCGGAGTTTTCGAAGGCCGCTACATGACTAAGGCAGAGATGGAAGGAATCGCCACGATCCCTACCACCAATGTTCTACGAGGAATGTTTGTTAACATCATAAATTCTCCAATACAGCGTTTCGCGATCGCGCTCGGTCAGATTGCAGAGAAGAAAGCTTAGTCAGTTATCAGTAACAAATTAATACAATGGATGAAACAAAAGTTGCTACAGAAGAAGTAGCAGTCCCTGCCAAGTTCGCGAAGATCGTGAAGGAGATCGAAGAGATGTCCGTCCTCGATTTGAACGAATTGGTCAAAATATTCGAAGCTAAGTTCGGAGTTTCTGCAGCCGCAGTCGCAGCAGGCCCTGCTGCAGGTGCCGCTCCAGCCGAAGAGGCCAAGAGCACAGTAGGCGTAGAGCTCACTGATGGTGGTGCGAATAAAATCGCGATCATCAAGATAGTCAAAGAAGTCCTCGCCCTTGGATTGAAAGAGGCCAAGGACCTCGTAGATGCAGCCCCTTCTATGCTCAAAGCAGATATGAAGATGGAAGAAGCTACAGAGCTTAAGAAGAAAATCGAAGAAGCCGGAGGCAAGGTTACTTTCAAGTAATAAACCCCCTAATTCTAGAATCAAAAACCCTGCTATTGCGGGGTTTTTGATTGGACTACGCACCTTTTGGGCGAGGTAGTCAATTAGTGCAGGAGGGGCTTTCTATGTAGAATGGGCAAAAAGATGAAATCGGTATCCCACATATTTGGAGGAGAGGCCAAGGTCAAGATAATGCGTCTTTTCATATTTAACCCAGAGACTATTTATGACACGAATACTGTCTCTGAACGCTCCCAAGAAAATCGAACATTGGTTGCGCGCGAACTCCGCAAACTCGGACAGTCTGGACTCATTAGAAAAAAGAGTAAAGGTTGGGCTCTAAACCCTTCGTATCCGTACATCAAAGCACTAGAACATTTCTTTATTGATGCTAGTCCGATAACTGAAAAAGAAATCGTAAAGAAATTATCCAGAGCGGGGACAATCAAACTGGTTTTAATTTCTGGAGTTTTCCTACACGACACCGAGGCGAGGGTAGATTTATTGGTAGTAGGGGATCATCTAAAGAGGGGTTTGCTCGTCCATGCCATAGGCAGCATAGAGGCAGTTTTAGGAAGGGAGATACGCTACGCTTCCTTTGAGACAGCAGATTTTCAATACAGATTAGGGCTATACGACAAGCTAGTTAGGGATATCCTCGACTTTAACCACAAAAAGATCGTCAACAAGCTCGCAGTGTAGCTTTCCTATCCACAGGCCATCTCAAAAAACCTTTAAATACTAGTGCGAGGTGTATAATAAGTTATACCCCTATTTGAGTGGTAACAATTATAAGTAAAGTGCATTTGCACGAGCTTTCAGTCAAGAATATATGATTATGAATACTTGGGGACAGATTTTGACAGCTTCGTTCCAAGATCTTTGGTACGGAGTTATTAACTTTGTTCCAAACTTGGTAGTCGCTATTATCATCGTTGTTTTAGGATGGCTCATCGGCGCACTCTTTGGTCGAGCTATCTGGCAGGTGTTCCGTTCACTTCGCGTGGACGAAGCTCTTCGCCGAGCAGGATTTGAGACATTCCTCCGCAGAGGAGGCTTGAACCTCGATTCTGGTGCTTTCATCGGTGGTTTGGTCAAGTGGTTTGTGATCTTGGTTTTCCTCATGGCTTCATTCGAAGTTTTGGGTCTAGATCAAGTTAACCTCTTCCTCAAAGATGTGGTTATCGCTTACCTTCCTCGTGTGATCGTAGCTGCCCTCATACTCCTAGTTGGAGGTGTGATCGGTGACATAACAGATCGTGTTGTTGTCACTGCAGCTAAGACAGCCGAAGTTAGATCAGCTCATTTCTCTGGCACAGTAGCCAAGTGGGCAATCTGGATTGTCGCTCTCCTCGCCGCTCTTTCACAGCTCGGCATTGCAGCAGCATTCAGCCAGACACTCTTTACTGGAGTAGTTATCGCCATCTCTCTTGCCCTCGGCCTTTCATTCGGCCTCGGTGGTCAAGAAGCAGCAGGAAAGTTCCTAGAACGTCTTCGTGGAGACATGAGTGACAAGAACCACGGCTAACCAGAGGTATCAGCTAGATAATACCGAGGATAGCTCAAAACCCCCGCTCTGGCGGGGGTTTTGTTATATGGCTCTATGTATGGATATTTGGTTCATAAATCTCCTTGACAAAGGGGTTAGAGTATGCTACGATCAATACAGATAGGCGAATGCCTACTGCAGTACCTCTCATCTCTACTCCTTCAAGGAGCTCTTACCGTGACGAGCATCGCACCGCAGGTTCGCATCGGCATCAATCTCGCCGATGAGGAGCACATCCTGTTCAAGATCACCCTCTCCAACAAGAGCCTGGTTCCCGCGGGCATCCGCGAGATCGAGCGCGAGTCGGACAAGGTCATCGACCGGCGTAACGCCGACAAGGCGATCGCCGCAGGCAACGCTCGTGTGGCGACGGTCGGACGAGTTCGTCCGGGACGTGTCGATACCGGCAAGCCGATCTTCCAGAACGTGGAGCGCGTGCGCGTTTCGCTCGTCCGGGGAATCCTGGCTCGCAAGGGCTTCCGCCTCGCCGACGCGCACTTCTTCGTTCGGAACGACGGCAAGGCCGTGCTCGTCCTCTCCCTCATGAAGGGACGGGACACGCTGGAGCTCCCGCGTGCGACGGTCGAGGCGATCCGGGCCATGGCCCGTGACAACGTCTGGACCGCGGACATGTGGGAGAACGTCGACAACGCGACCCTGAACTTCCGTGCGCGTCAGCAGGGTTCGGCGAAACAGTCGATCACGGTCGACGATGACATGCTCATGATGGTCGACGGCGACCTCGCGGTCGAGTAGAGGAAGACGCCCGTACATCGGGCAACAGGCCGGTCACTTCACAGTGATCGGTCTCTTCTTTTATAAATTTATTGCTTTGGGCAGGTTCACACTCTGGAAATAATCCAATGTTTTTTCTGAATCACCCTCACCAAGAACTTTTTTCGTATCAACTATTTCTGTATGTAGATTTTCTGGTTTACCGTTTAATAAATTCAAGAAGTGAGACAAGAAAGTGGTGGCATATTCACCTTTACCCAAAGAGAAACTCACTATGATACCCTCGTTCACTACTTCGACACCGAATATTTCGGGTCTATCTTTGGTCATAATGTCCCTCTTGGTGATGATGATACTGCGAAAGGGGCGTAGGTTATTCCAGTTTGGAGGGAAGATGCCGACACTCTCCATATCATCTGCATATGGGAGCCAGTCGTTCTTATCGGCGCTTGTGAAGAGAGGTAGGCTTTTTGGAGGTTCTATACCAGCCATGATGTATGAGCTGATCTTTCTGTTGTATAGATAGGATGCGAGAGCGCTCACCCATAGATTTACTTGCTCTTCGATCTTTAATAGTGCCCCGACAAAATCCTGTGGTTTGTCTACGAGGTGTTCTACTACTTTTATCTCACTGGGGAATATGAGAGGGAATTCGTTCAATCTCTCTAGAACCATACCCCAGTTGGGAGCGAGGCTTATGATCTCTTTTCTTCGTTCGATAAAGTAGGGGATTTCGCGCAGACCAGCATCGGCTATGAGCCCCCTGATCGCTTTCTCATAATCGCCCTTGAGTATAGAGAGGGCCCATTTGTAGTTATTTAGTCTAGGAGCACCAAAACGCTGGAGGTAAAAGAAATTATAAAAACCATTTTGTTCTACACGCTTCACGGCCTCAAGGGCATTTTTCATCTTGGTCTCATCGTGTATATCTTCTCCGATGCGGAGCAGGATGGTGAATTTGTTGCCTTTCAGCGTGCCTTTTTGCATCACTCCTTTACCTGCATGTATATCTTTTAGGATGAAGTGCGGGGATTTGATGCTCAGCACTCTTTCCTTGGGTATTCCTCTAAAAGAAAGGATCTGTGCCGTAAGTGCGTCTTTGTCTTTGATCCCTGCATATTGGATTTTATCTTTGGTTGTTTCTAACAATTTGGACAGTTCTTCTACTGCTTCAATAGTAGACAAGCCACATTTGATCAAGGTGGCATATACGGTTCCACCCTCCTCATCACCAACTCCATCTCCGATGATTGATATGTTGGTTTGTTTCCCGTCTAAAGAGGTTTCTTCTACTATAAAGTCACTGGGCATGAATTTCAGGAAGGCTCTGGGTAGATTGTCTTTGCCTGGTATATGAATACCCAGTTTTTCTAGGGTTTCTCTGTCATCCACCCAAGTCGTTTCAGGGAAAAGTTCTGGTTTAAGTGCTTTTTCTTTCGCCAATTTCTCCATCTCCAGAGCTTTGAGGTGTATGAGGTCTGATTTCATGGGGTCATAATAACACGTAAACCGCCCTGGTTTGACATTACAGCCTGATTTATATACTATATCTTCCTAAGCTCTCTCCGAGCTTCTTTATTTCTCATGACCCGATCTTCGAAGAAAGGCCCATATGTTGACCCTCGTGTTTTGAAAAAGATAGAGGGCAAGAAACCCAGTACTACTGGGGTTATTAAGACATGGGCCCGTGCCTGCCAGATCTCTCCGGAGATGCTCGGTTTCACCTTCGGAGTTCACAACGGCAAGGACCATATAGAGGTTTTCGTCACTGAGGACATGATCGGCCACAGACTAGGTGAATTTTCTCTAACCAGGAAGTTCGTCAAACACGGTGGTAAGATGCAAAAAGACCTAGAAATCAAGAAGAAGGAGTCAGAAATCGCCGCAGCTAAGGCAGTTAAAGGCGCCGACGCATCAAAGAAATAATCCACTATCATGGCCGAAGCAAAAGCAACACTCTCAGATTATCGTCAGTCACCCCGCAAGGTCCGCATAGTTGCTGATATGGTTCGTGGCAAGAAAGTCGAGGATGCGATCGTCACTTTGTCTTTTGTGCCAAAGCGTTCCGCTCTTCCTCTACAGAAACTCATCGCCTCCGCTCTGGCCAACGCCAAGAGCCTCTCTATCCCCGTAGAAAACTTGGTCGTCAAAGAGATCAGAGTGGACGGAGGCAAAATCCTTTACAGGAGGATGGCCATGTCTCGTGGACGTGCATTCGTGATGAGAAAAAGGACAACCCACGTCAATGTCACTTTGGCAGAAGGAGCACCAAAGAAAATAAAGAAAGCCAAGACTACTTCTAAAAAGGTAGCTAAAACCACTAAATAATATGTCACACACAGTTCACCCATACTCACATCGTTTAGGAATCCTCCGTGACTGGAAGTCTAGGTGGTTCTCGACTAAAGACAAATACAAAGAATTTCTCCGTGGAGATATTTTGATCCGCGGATTTCTCGAGAAGAAGCTCAAGGGATTTTTCGTATCAGATATAGAAGTAGAGAGGAGTGAGAAGGCGGTCAGAGTTATCATCTCTACCTCACGTCCGGGTATGATCATCGGCAGATCAGGGGACGGTGCCACAAAACTACGAGAAAGTATCACTAAACTATTGAACAAGCACAAACTACTTGATCCAAAAGTAGAGATAAAGCTCGACATCAAAGAAATCCGCTCTCCAGAATCAAATGCAACCATAGTCTCTCAGATGGTGGTTGAAGGTCTCGAAAAGAGATTGCCTTTCCGTCGTGTGATGAAGTCCACCCTTGAGAAGGTCATGGCGAACAGGGATGTCTTGGGTGTTCGCGTTCTGTGTTCTGGTAGACTCGGAGGTGCGACTATGTCTCGTTCAGAAGACAGAAAGCTCGGCCGTCTACCACTCCAGACATTTAGAGCAGATGTCGACTATGCATGCACCAAAGCGGTTATGCCTTATGGTACTTTGGGTGTAAAGGTTTGGATCTACAAGGGAGACATTTTCGATAAGGATATTCTTCTCAAGAAATAATTTTTAATATCATGTTAGCTCCCAAAAAAGTTAAATACAGAAAGTGGCATACGATGAGGAAAAACCCTAAGAAGGTTGGTCCTGCTACGCGTGGTACGACAGTGTCGTTTGGTTCTTTTGGCATCAAAGCTACAGCACCAATGCGCATCAAATCAAATCAGCTCGAAGCAGCTAGAAAAGTTCTATCCAAATCTATAGGCAAGTCTGGTCGTCTTTGGATTCGTATTTTCCCTGACATGCCTTATACTGCGAAGCCAGCAGAAGTGAAGCTCGGTAAGGGTAAGGGAGACCTCCAGGGGTATGTCGCTCCGGTTCGAGCGGGGACAGTGATCTTCGAGGTAGACGGAGTAGCAGAGGCGATAGCCAGAGAGGCCCTAAGAAAAGCGGGGACGAAACTTCCAGTAAAGACCAAGATCGTCTCACGCATATAAATATATGAAAAAAATAAGCTACAAAGATAAAGATCAGAAGGATTTACAGAAAGCACTCTCAGAAAAGAGAGTGACTCTAAGAGACTTCAGATTTGCGGTGGCTGGTTCAAAGACGAGGAACGTCAAGGAAGGCAAGGCAGCCAAGAAAGATATCGCCCGAATCCTCACTGAGCTAAACCACAACAAGTAATACCATGACCAAAAAAACCGAAACAAAGAAAAAAATTTTTGAAGGAATAGTCGTCTCTGACAAGATGAAAGACACTGTGGTTGTCCTTATCGAACGATACGAGAAGCATCCAAAGTACGGCAAATTCATCAAACACAAGAAAAAGTTCAAAGCTCATGATGCTGGTAACACCAAGAAGATCGGTGACAAGGTGAGGATCGCAGAAACCAAACCGATATCGAAAGATAAGAAGTTTGTGATAGTATAATCCGCCATGGTACAACCACAATCCATCGTCCAAATCGCAGACAACTCCGGAGGCAAGATCGGCAGAGTTTTCAAAGTGCTCGGCAGTTCAAAGAAGCGATACGCTTCGATCGGAGAGATCGTGGTTCTCTCAGTCCAGAAAGCAGAACCCAGAAAAGCGGTCAAGAAAAAGGACATCCTCTATGCAGTGGTGGTCCGCCAAAAGGCACCTTTCAGGCGAGCAGACGGTACCCACATTCGCTTTGATGAGAACGCGGTAGTGATCCTCGACAAAGCCAAAAAAGAGCCACAAGCAGGACGTGTGTTCGGTCCCATCCCTCGAGAAATAGGAGAGAAGGGTTTCCAGAAAATTATTTCTTTGGCTCAAGAAGTCGTATAAAATTTATGAAAATCAAGAAAAACGACACAGTATTCATACGCTCAGGCAAAGACAAAGGCAAGACTGGTAAGGTCTTGAAGTCCTTTCCTCGTGACGCCAAGGTTCTGGTCGAAGGCGTGAATCTCCGCAAGAGACACAACAAAGCCAAGAAGTCAGGGGGTAAGGGTGAGATAGTGGAACTCGCTTTCCCAATCCCTGTATCAACCGTTTCTCTACTTGATCCAAAGACCAAGAAGCCAACCCGTGTAGGGATGAAGATGGTCGGAGGTAAAAACGTTCGTGTGGCCAAGAAGTCTGGAGCAAGTATCGAATAGTTCAAATCCTTCACTATAAATAAAATTATGGAAACTCTAAAACACAAAACAGAAAAAGCGTTCGAAGTTCTGAAAACCAAAGCAGGTTATAAGAACAAGATGCAAGCACCCAAGGTCACCAAAGTAGTTATCTCTGTTGGTATTGGATCACTCAAGGATAAAGCCAAGATCAAATTGATCGACAACCGCCTAGCTTTGATCACCGGACAGAAAGCTGCTCCTCGTACAGCGAAGGTGGCTATCGCTAACTTCAAATCAAGAGAGGGTGACCACATAGGTTACCAGGTGACTCTACGTGGTGCTCGTATGCACGACTTCCTCGAGAGGTTGATCCATATCGCCCTTCCTAGAACCAAAGACTTCCGTGGCATTTCTAAGAACTCCGCAGATGAGATGGGCAACTACACCCTAGGTATCAAAGAGCACACCATCTTCCCAGAGACAGCGGACGAAGAGCTCAAAGACGTATTCGGTATGGCTATCACCGTGGTCACCACAGCCAAATCCAAAACAGAAGTTCAAGATTTCCTCGAACACCTCGGTTTTCCTTTCAAGAAATAGTCCAAAAAATTTATTACACACATCAAAACCCCGCCAAAAGCGGGGATTTCTTGATAAGTGCAGTTTTTAAAGATACTTGACAAAGTATACACTTATGACATTATTACGGGCGGAACATAGGCAGTAGTCCTTTACACCACCCAATCCATTCGAGGCACCGTATATGAGCAACTCTGTTGCGTTGGTCGCCATTGATCGTGTGGCGAAAGATGTTCGCGGGGAGATCAGCGTCAGCGATCGACTGGTCACGCGAATCGCTGCAAAAAGGAATATCACGCCCGGCGAAGCGAGGGAACGAATCATCGCTTCTACGGTGCGTTCGGCATTGAAGTTGTCGAACAACGACGAGAAGATCGCCACGACAGCGCTCGTGATCGTCCACGGAAAGTCGAATCGACTGCCGCAGTGCACCAGGCTTCTTCGGAAGCATGATGCAAGTACGGTGTCCGTGGCGTATGAGGTGAAGGGCGAGCTCGCGATGTCGAATGTCTCACTCCGTGTGCTCTGTCAGTTCGTGGATTTCACTGACAGAGATATGGAGGGTGAGGTGTCCGAGCTTCGAGACGTGCTTGAAGAGATCGCGATGAAAGTGCCGTCGAAAGAGTACGAGTGGTCTCTCCATCATCGTCTGCGCGAAGGTCTTGAGCGGGGTCGCCCTCTCGCGGCCATGCGTGATGAGATCATGGATGAGATCGATCGCAGGATTTCTCCATGAGGAATCCTATCGATGTCTTGTTTGGATCTCGTGTCATCTTCCATCTCAGGCGTCAACCAGCGGCGTTGAAACGCATCGCTGAGAGGATCAAGCCGTTGCTCATGGCGGCGGTTCATCCGGATCGCAACCATGACATCGGCCCAGAGGAAGCGGCTGAGATCAGTGAGGCGTATCAACGTCTCGTCTCTATGGCGCCGGAAGATCTTGAACCTCTCATCGCCGAGTTCTTGCGTCAGGATCGTGGAGAGGCGCTAAGGATCCAAATTCGAGATCTCCAGCAGTCAAAGGTTGGTCTTGAATTGGTTACAAGGAAGCAAGAAGCGAAGATCAAGGACCTTTCGGAAGAACTGTTTCGAGAGCGCGACGGGCGCAACAGATCCTTTGCCGCAGCGTTGCTCTGGTTCCAGTCCAGCTCAACATTCGAGCCAAGGGGTCTCGAGATGCTCGATGAAAATGCCATTCCTCGCGGGGCTATCCCCCGTGGGATGTTGCATCATTATCGAGTTGTCGTCGAGCTAAATGACGGCAAGTTCAGATCTTACCAATTTGATCTTGCTGGCAGGGTTCGGCTCACAGTCTCTACGAGAAACATCCGTGATGCACGGGAAGCGTATCTTTTCCAAAACCACCCGCTTCCAAATAGCCGGATAAAGGTCAGTTCGAAGCGGGACAACCTTATCCTCATTGGATCTGCGAAGCGCCTTCCGAAGGGGATCGTTTTGTCACGTGCAATTGAAGATGGCTGGGCGAAGCCTTATGTCGAGAAGGGGATGCAGCCAGTTTTTGTATCCCTGAATCGTCATGGCGTGCTCGAGATCGATCCGCTCAACAACCCTCTGTTGGATGGGGTTGGTACAATTGTTGACCTGATCGATCTGGATAGTGCCCGACGGAAACTGGTCGGGCCGGGTGGTCGGGGGAGTGGAAATAGGGATAACCTTAAAACCCGTCTTGCAGAGCACAAGCAACGCAAGCGCCAGAAGAAGTAATCTGGCGCTTTTTTAATATAAAACATGAGCAAGATCACCCTGCCATGACTATCGTGGTTATAGTGGGGAGGAGGGTAAGAGCCTTATTTGACAAGGGGGGACTGGGCTGATAAGCTGAATTACCAGCTTTTCGAAGCTATTTTTATTAAATATGGCAAAAACATCAGTAATCGCAAGGTCAAAAAAGATCCCCAAGTTCAGCACTCGGGCTACTCATCGTTGCTTCAAGTGTGGCCGTGGAAGGGGTTTTATGAGGGACTTTGATCTTTGCCGTATTTGTTTCAGAGAACTTGCGAACGAAGGCAAGATTCCTGGAGTTAAAAAATCTTCCTGGTAATTTCATTTTCTATGGATCCTATCGCAAACATGCTCGTACAGTTAACCAACGCAGGCTCAGCCGGCAGGGATACTGTTTCTGTTCCTTACTCTCAAATCAAAGAAAATATCGCTAATGTTCTAAAAGCAGAAGGTTTTATAAAGGGCGTAGAAAAGAAAATGGAATCCAAGAAACCAGTTCTCTCCATAGAACTCATTCTTGAAAATCGTATTCCAAAGATCAAAGGGATCAAGAGACTTTCTAAAACATCCAAACGTGTCTACAAGAAATCTGCAGAAATCCGCCCAGTGAAAAATGGATATGGCGCGATCGTTCTATCCACTCCAAAAGGAGTCATGTCAGGCAGAGATGCCAAGAAACAGAAACTTGGAGGCGAAGCGCTTTTCAATATCTGGTAGACCGAGAAGCTCAAAAATAAATATATGTCACGTATAGGCAAACAAATCATCACCCTTCCAGAAAAAACCGAGATCTCATTCTCAGGTTCTACTGTCTCAGTCAAAGGACCACTTGGAGATCTTTCCAAAATTTTCAATCCAATCATCGAAGTAAAGGTAGAAGGCAAAGAAGTCACTCTAAAACCAAAACGAGAAACTTTAGAATCCAGAGCATTGTGGGGATCATACGCTTCACATCTAAAGAACATGGTCTCAGGGGTAAACAAACCATTTGAGAAGAAACTCATCCTAGAAGGCATCGGTTATAAATCAGAAGTAAAAGGCGACACTATCGTACTCGCACTCGGATTTTCTCACCCAGTAAATGTTTCTGTACCAAAGGGACTAAAGGTCACCGCTGAAAAAAACATCATCACTGTATCTGGTATAGACAAAGAAGCGGTTGGAGAATTTACAGCCAAGCTCAGAGCCCTAAAGAAACCAGAACCTTATAAGGGTAAGGGCATGAGGTATGAGGGCGAAGTGATCAAACGCAAGCAGGGCAAGAAATCTGCATAGCTCAACAAGTTCAATACAAATAAAATGGCTACTACATCAGAAAAAAGAATACGCAATCACAGAAAAATCCGAACAACAGTTTCTGGTACTTCAGAACGCCCACGTCTTTCTGTTTTCAAGTCAAACACCACCATATACGCACAGCTCATCAATGATGATGCGGGCATTACTCTCGCAGCAGCCAAAGGTACTGATGCAATAAAGGTAGGCAAAGACATAGCCAAGGCAGGAATGAGCAAGAAGGTAGAAGCAGTTGTTTTCGACAGAGGTGGATATGTGTACACAGGCAAAGTAAAAGCTTTGGCCGACAGCGCCAGGGAATCCGGACTTAAATTTTAATTATCATGGACGAAACACTAAACACAACAGAAGAGAAAGTTATCAGCACTGATACACCGGTGGTCTCTGATGTTGTACCCGGAGTTGTTCCTGCAGCAGCAGATAAGCCAGCTTTTAATCGAGGAGATAGAGGGGGAGACAGGGGTCGCGGTAAAAACAATAATCGCAGATCACCAAGGAGAGATGGTCAGAGGAGTAAACCAGAATTTGATCAGAAGATCGTCAGTCTTCGTCGAGTGACCCGTGTGACCTCCGGAGGACGCCGTTTCGCTTTCTCTGCTTGTGTTGTAGCTGGTAATAAGAAGGGTATGGTAGGCGTAGGACAAGGTAAGGCATCTGACACACCACTAGCTATAGAGAAGGCTTTCAGAGATGCTCGCAAGAATATGATAACCGTGAATATGACAAAAAATATGTCTATTCCCCACGAAGTAGATGCCAAGTATTCTGCCTCTGTGGTCAAGATCATGCCGGCTCCAGGCAAAGGTATCCTCGCAGGAAGTTCTGTCCGTACAGTGATCGAACTTGCAGGACTCAAAGAGATTTCTTCTAAACTACTTTCAAGATCCAAGAACACCGTGAACAATGCATATGTAGCTATCGCTGCTTTGAAAAAGCTCGATCATACTAAGATAAGACATTCCAAATAAATTTATGCAACTCCATACACTAAAAGCAAAGACAAAACGAGTCACATCACAGCAGGTTGGTCGTGGTGGTAAACGAGGTAAAACTTCTGGTAAAGGTACCAAGGGCCAGAACGCTCGTGCTGGACGTAAGAAGCGCCCAGAGCTCAGAGACTTCATCAAACGATTTCCTAAACTTCGTGGACGTGGAGTTTCTCCCTTCAAGTCAAGACAAGTTAAACCCCTCGCAGTTAATCTGGGTTCAGTGGAGGCGATGTTTGCCCTCGGTGAAGTAGTGAACAAAGATTCGATTATCTCAAAAGGTATAGTTTCAGCTAAAAAAGCTAAGGGTTCCACAATAAAAATTCTAGGTAACGGAGATTTCACCAAAAAACTTTCTTTCGAAGGAGTTTTGGTTTCTGAATCAGCCAAAAAAGCTATAGAGGGAGCAGGGGGAAGTATAAAATAATACGATGAAAGAGTTTGTACAAAAATTGCGTTTGATTTTCTCTGAACCAATTTTGAGAAAAAGGATTTTTATCACCTTAGCTATCTTGGTGACCTTCAGGATACTTGCCGCGATCCCCATTCCCGGCATAGATACACTCAGACTCGAAAGTTTGTTTGCAGATAATCAATTCCTCAGTCTCTTGAATGTGTTCTCAGGTGGGGGACTCTCTACTCTTTCTATAGTGATGCTCGGAGTCAGTCCATATATTACTGCTTCTATCATCATGCAGCTCCTTACGCTCATGGTCCCCAAATTTAAATCCATGTATCAAGAAGAAGGAGATGCAGGTAGAAGGAGATTTTCCCAATACTCTAGGATACTCGCTGTACCACTCGCGGTCATCCAAGCATATAGCTTCATCGTACTCTTCCAGAGACAGGGAGTATTGCCACCGTTGTCCCTCATCTCTTTCATCGTCGACATGTCGGTTATCGTAGCTGGTTCCATGCTTTTGGTCTGGATCGGTGAATTGGTCACAGAGTTTGGGGTTGGTAACGGAGTGTCACTTATTATCTTTGCTGGTATCGTCTCTGCACTCCCCGCAAGTATCGGCCAGCTCATTTTCACTTTCAGTGTTGCCCAGATACCTGTCTACCTAGTTTCTCTTGTTGTGGTGCTTTTGGTGATTTATGGAGTGGTGTTTGTTACAGAAGCAGAGAGACCTATACCGATCACTTACGCCAAACAGGCGAGAGGCGGAGCTTCTACTGGGGGCATCTCTACATACCTTCCCTTGAGGGTTAACCAAGCTGGAGTGATACCTATTATTTTTGCCTTGTCTATACTTCTGTTCCCACAGATGATTCTTCAGTTTTTGAATACTTCGAAGATTGCAGCCGTAGCGGACACAGCTTCAAAGCTTCTTGCTCTACTAGCAAACCAGTGGTTCTACGGTATAGCGTATTTCGTACTAGTATTTTTGTTCACTTACTTCTATACCGCGGTTACCGTGGATCCAGATCAGATGTCTACAAACCTACAAAAATCCGGTGCTTTTATCCCCGGTATCCGTCCTGGTCAATCTACAGCCGAGTACCTTTCTAAAGTGATCACACGACTCACGCTGGTTGGAGCATTGTTCCTCAGCTTCGTCGCTGTTCTGCCTCTTATATTGCGAGGTATAACAGGTATCCAATCATTGGCTATCGGTGGTACAGGACTCCTCATCGTCGTTTCTGTGGTTATTGATCTTATGAAGAAGATCAACGCTCAAGTTTCTGTGAGGGAATATTAGGGTAGAATAGGGGGGTGGATTTACAGACTTTTATTTTTATAGGACGCTCTGGTTGTGGCAAGGGCACACAAGCTACCTTGCTCAAGGACCGGATTCATAACCACGATCTGGAGAAACGACAGATACTCTACATAGAGACCGGGGATAAGTTCAGAGAGTTTATCCGAGGTAGAGGTTTTTCTGCGCTCCTTTCAAAAGAAATTTATGACAGGGACGACCGACAGCCGGATTTCCTTGCGTGTTTTATGTGGTCTAACATGCTCCTTGAAGAACTCGAGGACAACATGCATCTTGTTTTCGATGGAGCTCCACGATCTCTTTCGGAAGCGAGGTTGCTTACTACCGCATTAGCATTCTACAAAAGGAAAAACACGGTGGTTATACATTTGAATGTTAGTCGCAAATGGTCCGAGGAGAGATTATTGTCCAGAGGTAGATCTGATGACGCGAGTCTCTCTAAGATAAACAAAAGATTGGATTGGTTTGATAAAGATGTAGTTCCTGCTTTAGATTTTTTTAAAAATACTCCAGGTTTCAAATTTATAGAAGTGAATGGAGAACAGAGTATAGAGAATGTGCATAGAGAGATTGTTTCAAAATACGACAATGATAAAGCTTAAAACCAAAGAAGAAATAGAGACATTAAAGGCCGGAGGCAAGAGGCATGGAGAAATATTGCGGGAACTTTCGAAGATGGTTGCTCCAGGTGTTTCCACACTTATCCTAGAAGAGGAGGCCAGGCGCATGATCAGAGAAGGGGGAGATAAGCCTGCGTTTTTGGGCTATACACCAGCTGGGGCCGGCCGGGCATTCCCTGCTGCTCTTTGTGTTTCTATAAACCAAGAAATTGTCCACGGTATACCCAATGAGGCTTCTAGGATCATAAATGATGGAGACATCGTTTCTCTTGATTTGGGCTTAGTACACGGCGGTCTGATAACTGATGCGGCGATCACGGTTCCTGCTGGGGCCATAGATGATGAATCCAGAAAGTTAATCGAAGTGGCCCGTAACGCACTCGTCGCTGGTATAAACGAAGTACATCCTGGGGGATTTGTCGGAGATATCAGTCAGGCGATATCTGATGTGGTGAGGAAGTCAGGGTTTTCTTTGGCTGAAGATTTGGCTGGGCACGGAGTTGGTTATGCCGTGCACGAAGATCCATTTGTGCCAAATGTCGGACGAAGGGGTACTGGAGAACAGTTGGTCCCGGGGATGGTGATTGCCATAGAGCCGATGGTGAATGCAGGCAAGTCGGGGATCAAACTTTCTAAGGATGGTTACACGATTCGTACTAAAGATGGTTTACGTAGTGCACATTTTGAACACACAGTAGCTGTCACAGATGAAGGGTGTGTGATCCTCACGGCCTAAATTTGCTTTGGTTTCTATAATAATTTTCTATGCTATACTCTTCTCACTTATAATTTTTGTATATGAATCATCCAAAAAAAGAAAGGAGTTTTGTAGCAGTTAAGCATGACGGAGTGCAGAGGACTCTGGTGGGAGAGGTTATTAAGCGCATAGAGAGGACTGGACTGAAGATCGTCGCTCTCAAGATGTTTGTACCAACAAGGGACAGGGCTATAGAGCATTACGGTAAGGACGATAAGTGGTGCGAGGAGAAAGGGTCTTACTTAATTGAAGGGATGAAGGCCAAGGGAGAGACTCCAAATAAACCTGCTCAAGAATATGGTCGAGAGATTGTGGAGACTGTTATCAAGTACTTCACAATGGGTCCAGTGGTGGGGTTTGTGGTTGAGGGGGCTCATGCTGTAGACGTTGTAAAGAAGTTGGCCGGAAGTACCGAGCCAAGCAAATCGGACGTTGGTACTATTAGAGGAGATTACAACATAGACTCTTATCTTTCCGCTAATCTAAATGGTAGAGCAGTAAGAAATATCATGCATTGCTCAGACAAACCAGAGGAGGCCGAGAGGGAAATAAAAATTTGGTTCAAAGACGAAGAAATCATAAACTACAAATCAATCCAAGAGGCGATGTTGTATGATGTGAATCTTGACGGTATTTTGGAGTAATGCTCGAGTTCGTGAGGTTTTAAGCCTCTTTTCAAAATATTTGGAGTAATCAACAGATTTTATTTGTGCAGTTTTTATTTATGAGGAGTATAATCTGTGAAGGGTTATTTGAGGTATTATCTAGCAAACAATTTTCAGGGAGCCTCACATTACTCGAGACCTTGGTCTCCAGTTGCGGGCACCCACCTAGTATCACTACTAGGGTATACTGAAAATAACCCTACCAAAGCTCCTGACCACGGTCAGGATTTTTGTTTCAAGAGCATTTAACCGTCTGTTATAATAGATCAGTGGTACACAAAACTCTTTCACGCGCATTCGGACTCCTGATTCTGCTCCTCGCCCTACACCTTATGGGTAGTATTTTTTATTATTATTGGGAATTCTGGTGGTTTGATAACTTCATGCATTTCCTCGGGTCTTTCGCCCTCGGTTTATTTATCATTTGGTTTGTTTTCCTGTCGGAACTTTTTTGGAAGTCTGTGCCGAACAAGAAAACCATTTTCTTTGCAGTCATACTCTCCATGATCGTCATCGGTGGTGTTTGGGAGTTGTTCGAATATACAAATAACCTTACAGAATCCACAGAGGGTTATACCAAAGATGTCGTGCATGACATGATCTCCGTGTTTGTCGGCGCAGTGCTCGCTGGATATGTCGGCAGTAGAGAAAATAAAAATGTCTAAGCCAACACTATCTTGTTTCGGTGGGGTTGGATATGTTACTGGTGCTAACTTTTTATTAGAGACAGAAACGAGCAAATCCCTAATCGATTGCGGTCTGCTCCAAGGAGTAGAGAATTCTGATGGTATAAATGCAGATAAGTTTGATTATGATCCAGCCACTATAGATTTTTTGTTTATAACCCATGCGCACATAGACCACATCGGCAGAGTACCAAAATTAGTGAAGGATGGTTTTAAGGGGGTGATATATTCGACAAAGGAGACCAAGGAACTATCCCGCCTCATGCTAGAAGATATGGCCAGGATAAACGAGTCGAATGCGCAAGAGAGAGGGGTTGAACCGATCTATACCAACATACACGCTGAGCAGGCTCTTAATCTATGGCAAGCAATCCCATATCATGAGTCCAAAAAATTTGCTGACTTTAGTCTAGATTTATTTGATGCGGGCCATATCCTCGGTTCTGCCATGTATAAATTCACCTTCCCTAGTGGCAAGTCCATGCTGTTCACTGGAGATTTGGGTAATTCGCCCTCACCATTGCTCCGAGATACAGAGAAAATTGTTGGGGTTGATTATATATTGATGGACTCCGTTTATGGAGATAGGAATCATGAGGACCACTCCGAGAGAGATCGCCGATTCAAGGAGATAGTTAATGAAGTCATAGCAAAAAAGGGGACACTACTCATCCCAGTTTTCTCTTTAGAGCGTACTCAGGTGCTTCTTTTTGAACTTGATAATCTACTCGAATCGAAACAGATTGCCCCTGTGTCTGTATTCCTTGATTCACCACTGGCTATTCGTATAACCGCGGTTTATGAGAGAACGGATAGTGAGTACAACAAAGATGTCCAAAAAGAACTTTCTGGCGGAGATGATATTTTTAGGTTCCCCAAACTTCGCATGACGGGCAAAGTGAGGGATTCTATGCAGATCGCAAACGAAAATGGCCCAAAGATTATCCTCGCTGGTTCAGGGATGTCTACTGCTGGACGAATACTTGGGCACGAAGCAAATTTCCTCCCAGATCCGAATGCCACACTTTTGTTGGTTGGCTATCAGGCACCGGGAACTCTGGGTCGGGTGATAGAAGAGGGGGCCAAGCAAGTAACAATCAAAGGACAAAATATACCTGTCCGTGCTCGTATAGAAAAAATAGATGGCTTCTCCGCTCATAAGGGGTCAGATGGTTTGGTAGACTTTGTGGCAGACACCAAAGATTCCGTCAAGAAAGTTTTTGTCACTATGGGTGAACCCAGGTCGTCTATCTTTCTAGCCCAACGCCTAAAGGATGAATTGGATGTAGATGCTCTGGTGCCAGAGAGGGGAAAGAGATATGAACTAGATCTATAAAAAAACTCCGGAGAGATCCGGAGTTTTTTTATTTTGTTTTGATTGCAGATGCTACGGCTTTCTCTAGAACTTTCTTGAATATGGCTGGGTGATTCTCTGCGAGGTCAGCGAGGACTTTGCGGTCGAGGGCGATATCGTTTTTCTTGAGGTTTGCGATGAATTTAGAGTATGTAGTGCCGAGTTCACGGAGAGCGGCGTTCATGCGTACGTTCCAAAGTCTGCGGAAATCACCTTTCTTATCTTTCCTGTGAGCAAATGAGTAAGTACCAGCATGGAAGATAGCTTCATTTGCCTGGCGTTCCTTAGTTGATCTGCCGTGTCTGTAGCCCTTAACTTTGCGGAGGATATTCTTTCTGGATTTGAGGGCATTAACACCCTTTTTGACTCTGGTCATGGTTTTATAGGTTTACTAGGTATCTGCTCCTTTCTTTATTCGACATATGGAATTCTACTTTGCCCCCCTTACCACCCTTGGCAGCATGCCTCTCTTTGGAGTTGAAGTGGTTCTGACCGGTTTTACGTGCCAAAATCTTGCCATTTTTGGTGACCTTGAGGCGCTTTGAGTAGGATTTATTGGTCTTCATGGCCATAAATATGTGGGTTTGCCGAGTAGGCTAGGTGTCTTATATTACTTATTTATCAGAGAATGTCCAGCCTTGAGTCCGAGCTAGCCTGTCTAGGCCTTCTCCAAGATAGTGGTCATGCCTTTTGGGCTTTTTTTAGCTGGATCTGCAACTTTGTACTCGACGGTCACTAACTTGAGCATCCTTTCCAGGCGTTCCTTGAGGAATTTTTCATCTAGGTATTTAGCCCTACCAGGTAAGAATAGGTCGATTTTGACCCTATTTCCTTCACCGAGCCACTCAGATGTTTTCCTGGCCTTGAGGTTTAGGTCGTGGTCACCTGTACCTAGTTTGACCTGAACTGTCTTTACTTCCACGGAGTGAGACTTGGATTTGGCTTGCTTCTGCTTCTTGTTTTCCTCGTACTGATACTTACCAAAGTCGGCTATCTTGGCGACTGGGGGAGTTGCGTTGGGGGATATCTCTATTAAATCTAGATCAAGATCTCGGGCATTTTTTAAGGCTTCTTCGAGGGTGACTACACCAAAATTCTCTCCTTTTGGACCTATGACACGGAGTTCTCGTGCCCTGATCTGCATATTAACTCTGACTTGTGTACTCAAAATCTTTATTCTGCGGTTTATTTCTAATTGGGCAAATTATACCAGTGAGGAGGCCTTCCCACAAGGAAGGAGGGGATTCGAGTATTTGGTGTAGAGCAATTTTGCATGTACAATTTTTGTATGGAACTAAAACACAAAACGCCAACCCTTGATGAAGTGAAGGAAAAGAGACCGATCCTCCGCAACCCCGTAAGAGAAACCAAGCTCTCTTTGCCGTACTTGGACGCATTCGCGCTTGTCATCACACGCAAGGTGGGTTCGATGGGTTTCTTTTTCTTGCTTTGTTTATGGACGGTTGCCTGGCTTCTGTGGAATGTTTATGCACCGATCGAATTGAGGTTTGATCCAGCGCCCGCATTTGTCATCTGGTTGTTTATTTCTAACCTCATACAGTTAGTACTTTTGCCTATGGTTATGGTGGCACAGAATATCGAAGGGAGGGTTGCTGATCAGAGAGCACAAGATGATTTTGAGATAAACAGTAGATCAGAAAAAGAAATAGAAGTTATCCTCGCTCACCTTGAAAATCAAAACGAACTCCTCATGGAGCTTTCTAAGAAGATAGATAAAAAATAAGATAGACAAAATAAACAAGAAAGTCGCACTACGTGCGACTGGTATCTATCCGGTATCCCACTGACCCCCGTGTCAACCTGCCAGGTTGACACGGGGGCTACTGTTTTTGCTTTTCCTTTCCCAACACCTTGATTCTGAGATCGAGACCGATCGACTTGAGGTTTGCCTGAAGCTTGCCGAGAGCGGTGAACGATAGTCCAGTCGCCGTGCCGGTGATGGCTATCCATGGACCATCGTCTTTTTCGAACTCCGTGCCAAAGGCGGCGTCTATATCGCCCATGGGCCACTTACCTCTGCCGACGGTGACAGGCGCAAAGTCACGCTTTGCATCAAAGAACACAACTTCGAGGGGAAGGTTCACCCGGTATCGCATGTCGTTCTCTGGGTTGGAGTGGTCTATGTTCGATACTATGCTTGTGGTTAATCAGTGTCAATGAAGAAGCGCACACCGTGAGGTGTGCGCTGTTGCTACCGAGGAATCGGTGCTGAGTCGGGCATGGTGGACGTCTCGATTTGATCGAGGATCTTCTGCTCATCCTGCGGACCGATCTCACCTCGGTTCACCAGGCGATAGAGGGCTTCCCTCGCGCCGGCCTTGGTGTTGGCCTCAGTGCCCTCCACCACCTGGTCGTTCTTGAGGATCGCGCTTTTCGGCGGATCCCCATCAGCCATGAGGAATTCGTACGAGCTCTTCTGGGGGGAGACGGCCGGGGCCAAGATCACGATGATTGCCCTGATTCCCTTGACTTCATCGAGGGATGTGCGGTGGGGGAGGCCGGACGAGCGGATGTCGTTCTCGATTGCCGCTTTGTCTTTCAGCGGGATTCTTCCGGCGCGGAGGTTCTTCTCAAGGTGTTCGATGGCCTGGCTCTGGCTTGTGTATGGGCCAGAAGCGGGCATCCCCTCCGGATCGAAGTAGTGCCCGTGCCGTGTGTGCAGATTGCAGGGCTCGCATCGACGGAAGCTGTGCCTCCCGGTAAAATCGGTGCCGGCTGCTGCTATTGCCAAACTCGCCATGGGCAGGTCCTCAGAGTAGGAGACGCGTGAGATTCTAATTAAGAGCTGGTTTGAGAATACGATAATATACTTTCGAAGATGTGTCAATTAAACAAAAACCACCATCTGGTGGTTTTTGTTTAAGGTTGTTAGACCTTTATTCTGTGGAGGTGGTGGGATTGAACCCACGTCCATGAGGATATTTGAAACGGGTCTACAAGGCGTAGTTTAGCTTGGTGTTTAGATCTATGAACTAAAAGCTAGACAAAACATTCATAGATCGAGCTCGATCTTAGATCCTGAAGTGAGCAGTTTCCGGATTGGAGTCAGGCAGATTATGCGCCCCCTAACTCATGCCTGGCAGTGAGGATAGAGAACGTTCGGTACGAAGAGTATTAAGCTCTTACGTATGCGAATGCGAAATCGTTTGCTCCATAAAATGGAGAAACTATTGACTTCGCCTGTGCAAGAGTTGATTTTGCACTTAGGGTTCCAACCTTTTAAAGAGTTGTTGGAGCTCTGCCTCGCACGGGTCAAAGATGTCTCGTGTCAAAACTGACACCCCCATATTTAAATTACAACGATCGTTTCAGGTCCCTTTCGACATCGCGTTTTTTGATACTCTCCCGTTTGTCGAATTTCTTCTTTCCACGGGCGATAGCGAGGTCGAGCTTCAGGAACCTACCTTTATTATACACCGAAATAGGCACTATTGTCAATCCTCCTGTTCCCTCCGCATTTTTTAGTATTTCTATCTCTGGTTTGGATAATAGGAGTCTGCGGGCACGAAGTGGATCATAGTCCTTTGGAGCATTATTCGGTTGATGAGGTTCGATGTTCGCATTCAATAAATAAGCTTCATCTCCACGGATACCCACATAAGCCCCGGCCAGAGAGAGTTTACCTTCGCGGACAGACTTCACTTCGGTACCAGAAAGTTCGAGCCCTGCGTGCAGATGCTCGAGGATCTCATAGTTGAACTTGGCTTTGCGGTTTGTCGCATTCGTAGTCATACGGCCATCATAGCAAAATCCAGATTTTTCGGTATAATACGGTCCATGTCGAAGCCTAATCTCCCAGGTAAAGATTCCAAAAAGAACGGCAAGAAACTTTTCAAGGTTGTTATTAAAGAAGTCAAAGGCAAGAACCCGCTTGGAGGTATAGGTGGCGGTTTTTTGAACCAGGGCGTACTTTCGATTTTGATTTTCTTCTTGCTTATAACTTCATATTCGTATCTATCTGGTAATGCTGATAAAAAGGAATCTATCTCGCTCTCTGTTCTCTCACAGAATGTAAGTGCAGAACTCGTCACCTCTATCACTGTAAAGGGAGATGAACTCGAAGCTCTCTACAAAGATGGTTCAGTGAAAACTTCAAAGAAAGAAGAGGGCACTGCGCTCACTACTACGTTCAGCAACTACGAAGTGTCCAAAGAGGCTCTGTCTAAAGTAGAGATAGAAGTCAAAAATGACAGAGGTTTTATGTATTGGATACTTTCACTTGCACCAATACTCTTGCCGATCGCTTTTATAGTTTTCTTTATTTGGTTCCTTTCTAGGCAGATGAAGGGTGCAGGTATGCAAGCGATGTCCTTTGGACAATCCAAGGCACGTATGACCTTGCCCGACGACAAGACAAACCTGGTGACATTCAAAGACGTGGCCGGTGCAAAGGAAGCCAAAGAAGAATTGTCAGAGATCGTGGATTTCTTGAAAAATCCTAAAAAGTTTTTGGACATAGGTGCACGCATACCTAAAGGAATACTCCTCATGGGAGCACCTGGTACTGGTAAGACATTACTCGCACGTGCTGTTGCCGGAGAGGCTGGTGTAGCTTTCTTTTCTATCTCCGGATCAGAATTCGTAGAGATGTTCGTCGGTGTTGGTGCTTCTCGTGTAAGAGATTTATTTGATATAGCCAAGAAATCTTCTCCAGCGATTATTTTCGTGGATGAGATAGATGCGGTAGGTCGTGTTCGAGGAACGGGGGTCGGGGGAGGGAACGATGAGCGCGAACAGACTTTGAACCAGATTTTGGTAGAGATGGATGGGTTCGAGCCAAACGAGAAAGTGATAGTGATGGCAGCGACGAACAGGCCGGACGTACTCGACCCAGCGCTCTTGCGCCCAGGCCGTTTTGACAGACGAGTGACACTCGATCTTCCGGACCGCGCAGATCGTGAAGAGATTTTGAAAATACATGCACGCAAGAAACCATTTGCAGAAGATGTGCACCTCCCACTCATCGCAGAACGTACGCCCGGATTTTCTGGCGCTGATCTGTATTCACTCATGAACGAAGCGGCGATTCTCGCCGCGAGAGAAGACAGAACCAAAGTCGGTCAGTTCGATCTTATCCGTTCTATAGAGAAGGTGATGCTCGGACCAGAACGTCGTTCGCATATACTTTCTAAGACAGAAAAAGAATTAACCGCATATCACGAAGCTGGTCATGCTGTACTCGCATCAGTGCTCCCATACGCAGATCCTGTCCACAAAATCTCTATCATTTCTCGAGGTAGGGCTGCTGGTTATGTCCTCAAACTTCCACTCGAAGATAGAAAGCTTCAATCCAAAAAGGAATTCATAGATGACATCACTGTCGCTCTCGGTGGATATGTAGTAGAGAAGATGGTTTATGGAGATTTGACCACTGGTCCATCCAATGACTTGCAGGTTTCTACTGCACTCGCGAGAGACATGGTCACTAAATATGGGATGAGTGAAAAGCTTGGACCAATCGCCCTCGAATCCGCAGGCGGACGAGTTATCTATGGTGCTGGGGTTGAAGACAAAGGGTATTCAGAGAGAGTGAGTGCAGAGATCGACGCAGAGGTGTCGAAGATCATGAGCGAAGCGATGAAGAATGCGGAGAAGATTATCAAAGAGCACAAAAAACTTTTGGAAGTGATCGCTAAACGTCTGGTTGAAAAGGAATCAATAGAACAAAAAGAATTCGAAGAGATACTCATAGCAAATGGTATCACTCCGAAAAAGAAAAAAGACATCGAGCATCAAATATAAATAAGGTCCCCCGAGCGTTAGCTCGGGGGATTTGATACCACGTAGTGGTCGAAGATATCCTCGCCCACTCGGGCGAGGAACCATGGTCGGCGATTCGTCCGGCAGTCGTGAAGGTCGATGAATCCGGGTTGATCCGCGATCCTCCGCCACCACTGATCCTTCTTACCGACACGCACGAAGGCTCTCATGGCACCGTGGAAGTCGCTCCACTCGCTGAACTTGTACCAAGTCTGCATGTCTGTCGCCACAGAGATGAGCACGATGATCCGTGCCTTACCCTCTGGGGGACAACTCACTCTGACAAGCTCGACGAGCTCTCCGCCCCCATGACGGTAGGAGAAGATCATCTGTGGCCTGAAGCGCAGGTTCCCGGTCTTCTGCCCTCCATCGGTCAGATGGCTGACCGTTTCCACCGCCTGGACAGCCGACGTTTCCATGGTTTGGGGCATGTGGGTCTCGGTTCGAGTGGGTACATCTCTCCTCTGAACCTATCAAAAACAGGTATACATGTCCACTTCCAACCATCCACAATACGTGTCCACCCTCTTGGATTCGAACCAAGGACCCCCGAGGTATAAGCTCGATGCTCTAACCAACTGAGCTAAGGGTGGAGATAGAGATACTATAACAAACCAGAGCTTTATTCAAAATGGATTTTTTGGCCCTTGGTTTCTATGTAGAGTTTTAGGTTTGGATGTTTGGAGAGTTTTGGGTCGGACTCTATGATTTTGGTCGCTTCTGTGCGGGCAGCTTCGACCATTTTGATATTCTTGATCGCTTCCATTGCGAGGTCGGAGATACCCCATTGTTTACGTCCATACAGTTCGCCACCACCACGCTGTTTCAAATCGAACTCTGCAAGTTCGAATCCGTTTTTGGCGGTTTTCAACGCCCTTAATCTTTCAAGAGTTTTATCTGTTTTTGTTTCTGCAAAGACGAAGCAGTATGGTTGATGTGTGCCTCGGAGCACTCGACCACGGAGTTGGTGTAGTTGGGCGAGCCCGAATCTCTCTGCACCTTCGATGATGATGAGCGAAGCATTCTCCACATTCACTCCAACCTCGACAACAGATGTGGCCACGAGGATGTCGAGTTTCTTATCTTTGAATTCGAGCATGATTTTTTCTTTCTCTGATGGTTTCATTTTCGAATGTAAAATCCCTATCTCGTATTCAGGGAAGATTTTTTTCTTTACTCTCTTAGCCTCTTCTTTGACTGACTTGGCGAGGATAGCCGTCTCTTTATCTGGATCTGGTTCGTCTATGCGTGGACAGATGATGTAGAGTTGCCTACCGGCCTCCAATTCTTTTCTGATTTGTTCGTAAGTATTTTTTCTTTGTCCTGGTAAAACTATCTCGGTGATTATTTGTTTCCTGCCCTCGGGCATTTGGTCGAGGAGTGAGAGGTCGAGGTCGCCGTATAGTGTGAGTGCGAGTGTGCGGGGGATCGGGGTGGCGGTCATAGATAGTAGATGTGGTACGAGCGCGTCTTTTTGTACTAGCTTTTGTCTTTGGGCTGTGCCGAATCTGTGCTGTTCGTCTATGATGGCAAAGGCGAGGTGTTTGAACTTCACTGATTTTTGGATGAGTGCGTGAGTGCCGATGAGGATAGAGATCTCTCCGCTCGCGACCCATTTGAGTAGTTGCGTGCGAGATATGTCTGTCCACCCATCTGGATTTACTTTGGAGGGGAACTTACGACAACCGCTCCCGGTGATGAGCGCGATGTTGATCGGCATGTGTTTAAAATATTTGATGAAGGATTCAAAATGTTGTTGGGCGAGGATTTCTGTGGGGACCATGTAGGCGGTTTGGAGTGTCCCAAAGTTTTGACCTTTCGGACGAGAAGTGGTCGCCGCATAAGCCGTCGCTGCCGCGACGGCGGTTTTGCCAGAGCCTACGTCTCCTTCAAGCAGACGGGCCATCGGGTGACCTCGACGAAAATCTGTGAGGATGTCTTCGATAGTTTTTTTCTGTCCCTCGGTAGCTTTGAAAGGGAAACGGTCGATGAATTTGTTTATATCTTCAATGCTTTTGTCTATGACGAAAGCATTGCTTTCTTTGAATTCGTATTTGGTTTTTTGTTTGTCTAGCTGGATGAAGAATATTTCTTCGAAGGCGAATCTTTTCCTCGCCGCTTCTGCATCAGATTCTTTTTGGGGTGTGTGTATCCAGACGAGAGCCGTACGGAGAGTGGGGAGGTTGTATTTGTCTCTGATTTCCTTGGGTATCGGATCCTCGATCGTATCTAAAATTTTGGAAGAAAAGATAGTTTGAATTTTATGAAATATCCAATTCGAACTTACACCTCTTGTCTCTGGATAAACTGGATACAGGGTATGAACATCACTTCCTTCACCAAATAGTGAATCACCTACTCCGATGGGGAGTTTGGTCACCGGCTCTATCTTGGGGTTAGAGAAATACAGGTCACCTTTGCGGTCACTCACCTTACCCTCGACACGGACAAACGATCCTTCGACGAGCATCTTGGCCAAGTACGCTTGGTGGAACCAGACGATTTTCATCCGGCCCGTCTCATCCTCTACGAATCCTTCGGACATGGGGATTTTGGATCTGTATCCCTTAGAAGTTTTTAGCCCGGAGATTTGTCCAAAGACTACTGCCTGGTCACCCTTGGATAAGGTGCTGATGTGGGTGACTTTAGCCGTGTCTCCGTACCTCGTGGGGAAGTAGTAGAGCAGGTCCTCTATAGTATCCACGCCTATTTTCTTCAGCGCCACGGCCTGTGCGGGTAGTATCCGGAAGGTGTCAGTCAGTCGGTCGGAGAGGTTCATTTACCCATTATATCCTAGAGGAACCTGAGTACGTCTTGTTCGGTCAGGTTTCTCCTCGTTGTTTCTTCTTTGGTTTTCTGTTTGTCCCATGGATAGTTTTCAAAATAGCTCGAGTGGTGGAGGTGTGACCTCAGTATGCTGAGCGAGACTATAACTTCACCGAGCTTTCTGTTTCCTTTTTTCTGATAGTATTCGATCAGTATTTTTTCTAGGGCCCTTTGATAAGTCTTACTTTTCCACGCTCTGGAGTGTAGGTTTCCAAAGTCAAAAACCATCGCGATCGCTTTGTTTGGATAGACGCCAACCCACTCGAGGTCGAGTAACTCTACATCACCAGAGTCAAAGACATACAGATTATTCGGAGCCATGTCTCCGTGGTACAGGCATGAACCCTTGTTCTCTTTGGTGTTTATGTATCCTGCGGATGATTTGAAAAGTTGGTTTATTTTGTTTTTGATATCTGTGATCCCGAGTCTCTTCTCGATGATCTTATAGAACGCTTCTTTCCTTTTATTCTTGGCATCTAGGGGTAGAACCTTTTTATTTAAATCTCTGATCAGGTGTTTTCTAAAATTATCCAGGTCAAATTTTTTCTTGACCAATATCTTTTTGAGTTTTTGTGGTAGCTGTCCAAACTGGATCTCGTGTATTTTGAGTAGCTCGCGCATGGTTGCCTCCGCCTCCTTTTCTCCGAGCAATTCTGCGCCATCGTTCCCCTCTATGAATCCAATCTTTGAATGATCAGTGGGGAAGGTTTCCATGATGACGAACGGCACCCCCTTCTTTGGATCAGCGTTGGATTCGATGATTCCTCGGGTGCTGATCACTTTGTTTTGTTTTACATATTTGGCGAATTCTATTTGTCGTTCGAATGGGAGGAGTAGTTTCTTGGTATTGTTCACAGGGATTTTGATGAAGCGGTCGACTACTTCACTACCTTCTTTTCTACGGCAGACCATGAAGAAATATCTGCGTCCGTTTGATATCCGTTTTTCTATAATTTCCTTTTCCTTTTCTCCTAAGACAAAATCGTTATCCAAGAGAACTTTGTAGACTCTTTTTCTGTATTTATCTTTTTGTGTTTTGGTCAGCTCGCTCATGGCTCTAGTATACCCTGTGGTTCTGTGGCTGTACCTCGGTATTTGGTCAGATAATTTTTATTTCTTGTCCCAAGACAACATCTCCTTCACCGAATTTGAATCGTGCCTCTAGTAGTTTTCCTTCAAGTGTTTTAGGTAACCAAAATATGTCATCGGGCCACATCTCGCTGAAGGGGATTGCACCTACTTTAAACCATTCGGGGCGCATCTCCTCGCTTTCTGTTGGTTCACCGGACCACTCCTCTGCAAAATAGACATGCACTACCTGGTCCCATGATGAGTTGTGGGGAAATATAAATTCTAGTTTGGCCACCTTGGATATTTTATCTAGGGTGACACCTATTTCTTCATCTGCTTCTCTTTTGGCCGCCTCTTCTATAGATTCACCTTCGGTCACCTTGCCACCCACCCCATTCCATCTATTCACACCAAAACCTCTTTTCTTCATCGCAAGACAGATATCTTCTATCCTCTGGGCCTCGTTTCTTTTTATCAGGAATACTAGAGTTGCGTCTCGCATATTAGTAGTTTGTTTACCTAAATAAAGTGAGACCGAAGATGAGGGTGATGAATGCGAAGGTGCCGAGAGTCTTCAAGAAGAAGGTCACAGCTTCTTGCTTCCTGTTGTCGATGAAGAGTTGTAGTGGCTCGAAGACGAAGAGATAGAACATCACTCCAGCAGAGAGGGTGAAGAGTGAGATCATGGTGACAGGTGCGAAGAATGTGTCCGGCTTGTCGCCGAGTAACCTCGTGCCATAAAACATCCCCAGACCCAGGATAGTGATGTACAAGGATGCGCACACTGCATTTATGTATGGATTTTTCATGTAGCCATTATATCAGTAGTGGGGGATGTGCAACTTATATGAAATTAGCCCGGTTTTACCAACTTGACAGAGCCACTCAAGTATGATATGATGTAAAAAGGCTTAAGTCCCACACCCCATCTGGAGGTTGGCCATGAATGAATTTGTTGGCTTGCTCATCGTGAGCCTCGCCATGTGGCTCTCCGGATACGGAGCGGCCATGATGATGGGCCAGCACGGGCGGTACGTCTCGTACAGCAAGAGGGTCGCCCGGTGGTTCGGCTCACAGGCCGTGTCGGCGACTCGCTTCATGTGGAGGCGCTATCCCACCCAGATAGTCTGGGCGACGATCGGATTCTTCCTTGCTCTTGTTCTCCTCGGGCCCCGCTGAAACTAGCGGGGCCCAGTTCGTATCGTATTTTTATATCCCAGATGTATTTATCAATTCTATAAATCTTCCTTCAGTTTCTGGTGTTATCCCCTGAAAGAATAATGTCATACCATTATCCATTCCTGTGTCATCAATATAGTGTGTTCGCGCATAATCTAGGTGCGCTTGAGTAAACTTCTCATCGGCTTTGAATCCAAAATAGTTTTTTAGCTGCGACATTCTTTCGGCAATCTCCATGCCGGTGAATAGATAATGGTTCAAATATGTTTGCCTCATATCATCTAGTGATAATTCTAGTTCTGAATCTTCTGGCTTGTCCGTACGATTCTCACTGTTTCTTTTCAAGAGGTCGTAATACTCTTGAGTAAATTGGACTTTAGAAAGATCGAATCCCTGTTGCAGTGTGTCTGTGGCAGTATCATAAAACCGGGTCCGGTGTCCTTTTTCATGAGCTTCGATAATACTCATTTGCTTTGGGGTAGCCCTCTCGCCGGTCCAAGGCACAGTCCAATTTAATGGTATGGAGCTAATCGTCGGTTCGTTAGTGGTGTAATCTACTTCCGTCACACTTTCTATCTGTCTGATGTCTTCGTCTAATTCCTTTTCGATTTTTTCTCTACTGGGGCCTGAACCTTGCTTCAATCTTTCTTCTAGGTCATCCGCGCTGATTATCTTTCCTGATGTTTTTCCTTTTAATAATTTGAACTTCTCTTCTCCAGTCCATCCATCTGGTAGGTGGGGGAGCCACTCTTCATTTCTTATTTGGTTTAAATAATTAAGCTCCTGTTCATACAGTATGTTTATAATTTGCTGTCTAATCACCGGGTGTCGTAAGCGGCTAATCAGCACCTCAGTATCATTACCTTCAAAATTCGCCTCACCCTCGACGGGGTTAGATTCCGATCCGCTCTCAGCTGAATGTGTAGAGAAATTGTTCATACAGTAATAATAACTAAAATTGCGGAGAGAGCGAGATTGAACACTTGGGAAACCCACGGTTTTCCCAGTCCTTCCTCCACGGAAGAGGATGCTCCTCTCCCGACCCCACTCCTGTTCGAATCTCGCCAAACACAGATGCGGAGAGAGCGAGATTCGAACTCGCGGTTCCAATTAAGGAACGACGGTTTAGTAAACCGTTGATTTAAACCACTCATCCATCTCTCCAAGGATTGGCCCTAATATCCTACCAGAATTTAGGCCCAAAATAAGCCCATCCTCATTTGTGCTATCCTGTATGAGAAATTGACCTTTCCCACACCCCACCTGCTGGAGGCCCTCGTGAAGTGGTTCGGCATGACAGCTATTGGTATCATCGTCTCCCTCGGTCTCATCTGGGCCAAGGTGAAGAGGGTCTTGCTTGTCGATTGGGATACCGTGTGGACGACACTCGGCGCGTGCCTCCTCATCTGCCTTGTCATCGATGGTGGGGTGTACCTGATTTATAGGGCGAGCAGGAAGCACGGCAACAGCCCGGACGCTTAGCACAAGCGACCGGGCCATCTTTTTGTCTATGCGCCATTAGAAAAAAGGGTCAAAACGTGTTAGTTTGGGCAAGATATGGAGACGTGTCAGAGTGGTCTAACGTACCTCTTTGCTAAAGAGGCAGGTCCCTTAAAAGGCCTCGAGGGTTCGAATCCCTCCGTCTCCGCCAGATGTCCAAGTTCGAACCGAAGCAAAATAAGGGTTTTTAGGCTAAAATAAGGCAACATGAAAATTATTAACACATATTCATTTAAAGGTGGAGAGAAATTCCTCAAGACCAAACACCCTAAAGAACTCAAGGAAGTTCAAGATGCTATCAAAGCATTGGATGCCACTCTTTGCTTAACCAAAGAGAGTAAAGAGAAAACTAAAAAAGGTCAGGTTTTGTTTTCTCCTGTAGATATGAATAATTATCTGAAACTGGTCTGTCATCAGAAAGGATGGACGACAAAAGCCGAGGAAGGCAAAAAGAGAAAGTTTGTAGAGCCACGTCACGCTTTTGGCAAAGGACGATTTCGTGAAATGGACGGTATCAAGAATAAAGTTGGTCTTGAGATTCAATTTGGGAAATACGCCTTCATGGGTTATGACATCTTTTCAAAGATGATCATTTTCAAAAACTTAAAATACATTGAGTGTGGTATAGAGATTGTTCCAAGTAATGAATTGGTAAAATTCATGTCCACAGGAGTCTCATCTTTCGAGCAACTTCTTGTTGATTTTGAACACAGAGGAGAAAGTAATATTGATATCCCTGTTTTTGTAATGAGTATTGGTCTTACAGATGAGGAAAAAACAAAGTCTCAAACTTTGAGAGAACTTTTCCGTACTGACAAGAAAGAAGCGCTCACGAAAATCAAGTTGCGTAAGTATAATGGATCAGCCCCTGGCCCCAAATAAACTCTCTCGAGCTTTTTTAAATTCGTCTGGCAACTCAGCAAGTTTTACACTACTGGTTGGTTGATACACCGGAGTCCCCATCATTCGACGGTTTAATGTTCCATCAGCGGCCGCTCTCACTCTTTCCTCAGCGATATCTAAATATTCTTTCATAATATCTGATCCATATCCTTTGCGATCATGAATCACTGCTGCACAAACTGAGCTTCCTACGCCAAGATAGGGATCAAGTACTGCATCACCTGGGTTGGTCATGGATAACACCAATCGTTCAATAAGCTCGATCGGGAATTGACATGGATGGTCTGTTTTTTCCGGGTGATTATTTTTAACATTCGGAATATCCCAAACATCTTCGGGGTTTTTACCTAAAGGGTTACCGGACAAAGTTCCGTATTTTTCGTTTTTCTTAAAATTCTTTTTACCTGGGTACTTTTGGGGTACTCGTACAGGGTCAAGATTGAAGGTGTAATTGTCGCCTTTAGTGAACCAGACGATTGTTTCGTGTCGTCCTGAAAATCGCTTGGTGCAATGTAGACCATGGCCAAATCGCCAGATGATACGATTGCGAAGCTTCAATCCATACTTTTTACCTATCTGATAAATCAAGGCATCTAGCGGAAAGACTTCGCCGTCTTTTGCGATATGGTTTCCGACCTGCCAGCAGATACTTCCGTCATCAGTAAGTATTCGAACTGCTTCTTCAAAGGTTTGCTCTTGTGCAGCCAGATATACATCTAAGCTTGTTCGTTTTTCGTACTCCTTACCAATGTTATAGGGTGGTGATGTAACTATTAGTTTTACCGATTTATCTGGAATAGATTTCATTAAATCGAGGCGATCTCCTTGGAATAAAACCACATCCGCATCCGCGCTGTATTTATTTGCGATTTTAATTTTCTTCTTCCGATTGAACAGTGAGTGCTGATCTACAGCGATCACGGGTTTTTGTTTTTTTACCTCTTTTTGTTCAGTCTCCTCGCTAGTCTTTACAACATCTAAAACAATTCCCTGAATTGTTAAACGTGAAGGGTGAATAAACTTTGGCTGGAGGTCAGGATTAGCTGGCTGTAGTCTTATTTGCCCTTTTTCTTTATAGTATTTTTTGAGAGTAGCTTCGTTTTCATCTATCAAAGCAACAATTTTCTGCCCATTCTCAGCTGTTGATTGATTTCGTACAACTACCAAATCCCCATCATCAATATTTTCATCAATCATACTTGTACCTGATACACGAAGGGCATAAACTTCACCACCTTTTGGCATTTTTGATTTTGGAATAGCTATAGTTTCTCTTTCTTGAATTGCCTCAATTGGCTCTCCTGCGGCTATAGTGCCAAGCAGAGGAATCTTTACCCAAGGTTCGTCGCTTGCAACACTGATCGCACGAGCTTTGTTATCCACCTTATCCAGATAACCCCCTTCTTTGAGCTTTGCTATGTGAAAATGTGCAGTGGAAACGGAGGCAAGCTTAAATTTCTTTTGGATATTTTCCAAAGAGGGAGCGTAACCCTTCTTTTCTAGGTAGTTTTTAATGAAGTCGAGGACTTCTTTTTGACGTTTTGTAAGCATACTATTGACTTGATTATTGTACTTAGAGTATACTAGAAAGAAAATAGAAAATCAAAGTCGACTTATCCACAATTAATATTTAAACATTATGCCCAAGTACATTAGGAACGCAGGTAAACAATGGACTTCTCAGGAAGAGAAAAGGCTTGTTCAATTAGCAAAAGAAAACACTCCGACCAGAGTAATCGGTTTAAAACTTGGAAGGCCAGCTGGTGGAGTGAGAGGAAAGGCTCAAGAATTAGATATTAGTTTGCGACCAACAAACCAATCCCCATACAATCGCACCAAGTCTGGGAAATAATTTAACAATCTATGGAGCAAATTGAAGAATTAATTAAAAAAGCAAAAGACGACTCGGTTAACGTATCCAGCCTGCTCAGGGATATAAAGATGTTGCTCAGTGAACTTAATCAACCATTGCCAGAGTGGGTAGCTTCTGAGCTCGAAGGATATGGTAAGGCAAAGGTACCGAAGTACAGGCAGATAAAAGGACAAATGAAAGCATGGAATCCTTTTTATGGATGGGTTCCTGTGATTCATAAGAGTTCTGAAATTGAAAATAAGGTATGTACTAGAGGTTCAGGCCAATCGATTCGAGAATTAGAGGAATTACTTGCTGACAAATCTTCTAGTAGTTACGAGATGCCTTACCCAGCATCATTTGCAGATCAAATAATTGAAGGCGGCACGAGAACAAAAGTGTCTCTATTTATTAGCCGCACCTCACTCACGCATATTTTAGAAACAGTAAGAAACAAGATTCTGGATTTGTTACTTGAGCTTAAGAAAAGTGATGGTGCTGTTGAGAGAACGACAGGCGAGGTTCAGAAGGCTGTCGGAGGTATGAGATTGCCAGGTGGAATTGCACTCGGCCCATTGATGTTTAGTAAAGATGGGAAGACAGCGAGCACAATAATGGGTCCAGCAATTATCCCATTTGATTACGGTATTACTAATTCACTCAACAATCTAAATAGAACTGATCTACCACACGATGAGTTCCAATCAGCTTTTAATTCTCAAGTAGAAGATTTGATTGCCGAAACGCTTATATATTTTCAAAACCGACTGAAGCCTGTAGTCAAAGGAAACTCGGGGCAATTTAATAGTATCGATCGATGTATTAAGGAATATGAAAAATGCGAAATTGATGTAAAGAATTTGTGTGATGCCGAATTTCTTTTAAAAGTTGATCAGGTACGTGGTAGAAAACACCATTCAGACAGGCGTTATGACGCTGATTACTCCATAGGTGAAGTCAGCTATGATTCAGTTGAAAAACTAAGAGAACTGAATCGTAAGGTACATACAATAATTCACGCCTTGAATGACAGTCTAGCTGTAACTCATAAAGACTACGACGTTAAGGTCACTCAGACAGCGAATAGCGTATCAATCGAATTTACTGCAACAAGTCATGCTTTTGACTTAACTCGTGGCGGAAAGACTGTTCCTAAGAAGGAGAAGGACTCTGGTGACGAAGGGTTGGCTGGTAAGAGTTAAATCATTATAAGGCAGGTTTTTAGACAGAATAATCCACCGCATTCTGTCCTTTGTCCGACTTCGGTTTTGGTACCTCGAACCATTGAGGGTGAGCTTTGAATATAGCCCTCAATTCTTGTATACTTTTATCAATATCCTTGAATTTGAGCCACGTTTTCGGTTCAAACTTCGGGACATCGCCACCGCCAGATTGGCAACTTTGAACCCAAGCAAAATAAGGGTTTGTGCCAAAATTATCAACATGAAATTCAAGAACGACAAATTTCGCAAAAATAGAGGTGGCTATACGAGACTGCTGAAAATCAGTTGTGAAAAGTGTAGTTCTTCAATTTGCCTCTATCAGAAAGACGGCCCGGGTAACCTGCGCCGAATGTATATTGATCGAATGATCGATCCGACAGTTTCCATTTTCCGAAAAGATCTTTCTTGTCCGAAAGGCCATCTGCTTGGAGTCAAAATAATTTACGAAAAGGAAAAGCGCCCAGCTTTTCGGCTCTTTGTGGATTCTGTAACAAAGAAGGTTGTTAAGAATAAATAACATGTCAATCAAAATTACTTATTTCGTACACGGCACCACAACTGACAACGAACAGCATATTTCTTCCGGTTGGAAGGATGTTGAGCTTTCCGAGCTCGGTGTACAGCAATCAATCGCACTCAAAGATCAGACTAAAGATCAAAAATTTGATGTTGTCTTTTGTTCTGACTTAAAGCGTGCTCACGACTCTGCAAAACTTGCATGGGAAGGAATATACGAAATTATTCCTGACGCTAGATTGCGTGAATGCAACTACGGGAAACTGAATGGTGCGTCATCAGACATTGTCGAGCCGATGCAGGAAGAAGAATGTATTGAGAAGTCATTCCCTGAAGGCGAAAGTTACGAGGATGTAAAAGCTCGCGTGGCTGATTTTCTTGAGTTTTTAAAGCAAGACTACGATGGCAAGCATATAGCTATTATCGCTCACAAGGCACCGCAATTGTCTCTTGATGTGCTTCTTAAGGGTAAGGCTTGGGAAAAGGCTCTCGCAGAAGATTGGCGAAAGACCAAGACTTGGAAGCCTGGGTGGGAATATGAGTTGAAATAGCATGACAGAACACATTGAAAGTGAAGCAAATAAAAGACTTAGAGCGAAGTTTGATTTCGAGAAGAATGGGTTTTATGCCGTAACGCCGTACATTGACGCTCAAATTGGTTTTGGCTGTAAAAAGAAACTGAACGCACAAGACACGAAAAATGTATCGGGTATCGGGTTCTACATTTCCAATCAGACACTTAGCGACTCCAGCTCTACAAGAAAAACTTTTTACATAACGGCTACATATGGCGAGGAATTAGCCGAGGGTATTCGGATGCGAACCAAAAAGAATTTTTGCGAGCCACTCGACTTAGAGTTTCGAGATGAATTTTTCTATGATACGAAAACAGAAAAGATTTATAAGAAAGAAAAAGAGGTTGATACGAATAGTGTATTGCTAGAAGTTTACAGAAAGCATATCAAGACAACACGACCCATTATAGGTGTAATACTTCGTACCAGACTTAGATTTTGGAGAATGTGGCTGCCTTGGATTCCAAAATCACTATCCTTCTTGTCTCACTATTTCCTATGTCTAATTTCTGGTGACAGATATACCTATGAGTTTTTGTTTCAGGAAGAAACTCTAAATGGAGAAATTATTAGTTCACAAATGGAGGGAAGGGTTGGGCGAGGAAAGAATTCGGCAAAAGTTAAAGAGGAAGATAAGGAGGCAAAACAAATTGACTTTTTTGGGAACAAAGTGCCCCAGTGGGCAATTGTATTTTACTCAATTTTACATTTGGGCGTTTGGTTCACCCTCAAGTATTTTAGTGTCAACACTGATAATTTCGAGAAATTTTTCGGTAATAATTTCCTCTTGGTTTTGTACGTGATCGTGTCTTTTTGGATTGTTGGAACGGTTATTCCGTTTTTGCTTAAAAAGATGGTCAAATGGTTCTCAACTCTAGCTTTTCGCTCAGCCAGTAAAGCTGTCAAAGTTTAGGGTACTCCACCTCGTTCTTATCCTTGCTTGAATTCAAGTTGGACACTTCAAACCATTCAGGATGCACTTTGTAGATAGCCCTTAGTTTCTGTATACTTTTATCAAGATCTTGAATTTGAGCCGTACTTTTGGGTCAAAGTTCCGTGCATTGTCTCCGCAGTTTGTGACTCTATAATATAGAAATGAAAATATGGGTTAAGGCGCGGACGGGGGCGAAGGAGGATAAAGTGCTGGCACCACAGCCTAGGTTAATACCTGAGGAAGAGGAATGGTACATCGTGAGGACGAAGGCCTTGCCCGTGGAGGGGAAGGCGAACGAAGCCATCACAAAACTTTTGGCAGAGCATTTTAAAGTTTCTAGGTCACAAGTAAGATTAATCCGTGGCGCCACATCCAAACAAAAAGTTTTTGATATAAAGATGTAAAATAGAAGGAATGAATAAAAAAATTGTACTAGCGGGTGGGTGCTTCTGGGGACTCGAAGATCTGATCAGGAAACAACCAGGAGTAGTGAATACCGAAGTGGGTTACACCGGCGGGGATAATACGGATCCAACATACGCGAATCACTCCGGCCATGCGGAAGCGGTGGAGATAGAGTATGACCCGACTGTGACGACATACAAAAAGCTTTTGGATTTCTTCTTCCAGATACATAACCCTACAACTCTAAATCAGCAGGGGAACGACATTGGTACCTCGTATAGGTCTGCAATATTTTATGCGAATGAGGAGGAGAGAGGGGAGGCGGAGAAATTTATAGAGATCGTGAACGAGTCGAAGAGGTGGCCAAAGCCTGTGGTCACGAGTCTCGAGCCACTCACGAAGTTCTATAAAGCCGAGGATTATCACCAGGACTATCTGCAGAAGAATGTTGGAGGATATACCTGTCACGCCATATATTTCGATAGTTACCTAAAATAATTTGGAGACTAAAAAGGTTGAGTGACGGATCACTCAACCTGTGGGGGCATCGAAGGGGGAAGGTTCCCTGCTCACCACTTCACCGCGGCGGAGCTTGGCGACGATCTCATTGATCATGTCGTGGCTGAGCATCGCCTCGTGGCCCGCTCCGTTCTCGAGCATACACACGGAGCACTCTTCGTAGATCGCTTCGAGTATTTCTCGGGTCTCGCCGACCGCGCTGTCGAAGTTGTCGGAGATATCCGTTGCTTCCCAGATGCCCTTGAAATGACCAGACTTGCCGTGGCCGAAGTAGAGGGTGTAGTTCCTCTCACTTGGACTCTTGCCGATCCAGATCTCGAGCTCGCCTGTATTCAAAAAGATCACCTTCATCAACTCCTTACTGGGGCGCTGCATCATTCGCTCCTTGTACAGAGGGTTGCACTATGATCGATCCTATACCTATAGTCTGAAATTGCAAGAATTCTTTGTGCTAAAATAATTAGGTCATGAAATACACACAAAAACAAAAGAATCTTTTAATAGTTGGTGGTGCAGTTGTCGTCCTTATCCTCATTATTTTATTCGTCAAAGGGGGACCTGACGCTGCGGTGAATAGTTATCTAAAAGAATCCCAAGGCACTGTCGCCCTCGAAGGAGGCAAGATCAAAGTGACGGGCAAGTTCGACTGCCTCCCATACAAGAACGGCAAGGATGTGACCGAAGCGAACTGCGTACTCGGCCTAAAGAACAACGACGGACTCTACTACGCTCTGAACACTTCCAAGGCCACATCAAATGCAGAAACCATGACCCCAGATGATTATGTAGTGATGACCGGTTCACTTGTCCGAGTAGAAGCAGCGGCCAATGTCATGTGGAAAGAATACAAGATCGAGGGGATACTCGCGGTTGACCTCATCTCTGCAGAATAGTTAGTGGGCGACAGCCAAGCAAAGTATTTTCTTTGCACCAGCTTTCTTTAGTGCACGTCTGGCTTCTCCAAACGTAGATCCAGAAGTAGTCACATCGTCGAGGACCACCACACATCTGCCTCTCACTCTTTCAGTGTTCAACACCACGATCGAGTTTACGAGGTTTTCTTCTCGCTCACGTTTGGTGGCGTGGCTCCGTGCCTGACTATCCGAATGTTTTGTTTTGGACAATATGTCTTTGGAGTATTCAAACGCATCACTGTCTATATTTTGCATCACCTCGCCGAGCATCTCTGTTTGATTCCATCCCCGGTCCCTCCGTCGTTTGTTTGAGATGGGTATAGGGAGGAGGAGTGGGGTGTTGCTCCACAGAGATTCAAACAAAGCTTTGTCAGCTATCTCTGACTTCAAAACATCCACCAAGATAGAACCGAGTTTTAGAGCGATCTTTTTATTACCTTTGTACTTGAGTTCCCAGATTATTTCTTTGACCGTCTTGTCCTTGTAGCTCCATACGGCCAGGATATTCTCATCTTTCAAATCTGTGGCGGGGGAGAGTGTCTCGAGGAGCATTTGGTTCGACATACCCTCTATCTCTATAAGTGATATTGTCTTTGGGAAAAGAAAATCCAAGAAATACTCCACTGTTTCTCGGATAATGTGCATTCGTACATCATAAACAAATAAAGACGCATGTTATACTCATATATATGGGATTGTTCTCAAAATTTTTCTCCAAAAGTGAGCCAAGTGTCTTGGGTATCGACATAGGTTCCTCTGCGATCAAGATAGTCCAGATCAAAAAACAGAACGGCCAAGCCGTTCTAGAGACATATGGTGAGCTAGCGCTCGGACCATACGCCGGGGGCAATGTCGGACAAGCGGTCGTCCTCCCACACGACAAGATATCCGTGGCCTTGGTGGACCTCATGTCTGAGAAGGAAGTAAATATCAGTACCAACAAATGTGGGATGTCGATCCCATTTGCTTCGAGTCTCATGTCAGTGATCGAGTTTCCACAAGTTTCTCCTAAGCAACTCGGGGTGATGGTGCCCATAGAAGCGCGCAAATATATCCCTGTTCCCATATCCGAAGTGATGCTCGACTGGTCCGTCATCCCTAAATCAGAAGTAAGACCAGAAAACACCGAAGAAAAGATGCTCGGACCTGATGGTAAAGAAGTCGTACCATCTGCACCAAAGATAGATGTGCTCGTCGTGGCGATCCACAACGACACCATAGCCAAATACCAAGACATAGTCGCCAAGTCCGGACTCGAAGCAGGATTTTTTGAGATAGAAATATTCTCTACCATGCGTGCAGTACTCGACGAATCTCTAGCACCGGTGATGATCATGGACATGGGGGCTGCTTCGACCAAACTTTATCTGATTGAGCGGGGGATCATCAAAGCGTCTCACACCGTTAATCGTGGTTCACAGGACATAACTTCTACAATTTCCAAATCCCTGGGCCTCCCCATGGAGAGGTCAGAGGTGATGAAGCGCACAATCGGTGCAGACGGCTCGGACAAGACTCTGACCGAAGTGATCAGCCTCACCCTCGATTATATTTTCGAAGAAGCGAACAGGACCATCCTCGCCTTCGAGAAAAAATATAACAAAACAGTTTCCAAAGTGATCTTGGTTGGAGGTGGGGCGGCTCTAAAGGGTCTACCAGCACTCGCCAAGGCGAGTTTCAAAACTGAAGCCGTCGCAGGTAACCCATTTGGCAAGCTCGCCACTCCTGCATTCCTTGAAAATATTCTGAAAGAGACTGGCCCAGAGTTCGCAGTGGCTATAGGTGTGGCACTTCGAAAGTTGGCCGAGCAGGAATAGCTGTTATAAACACCTGAAGCAACAAATTTCTTTTAAAGCTACCATTTTTGTTCTATAATTTTCCCAGATGGATCCTAAATTCCAATCATCATTTATACCCAAAGGCCCCATAGCTACTTCGGCCACTCTCGGAAGAGAGAGAAGTGGTGAACGAGGTCTTTTCGGCAACATCGCCTTATTTGTTTTTGTCCTATCTCTCTTATCTGCGGGTGGTGTTTGGGCTTATGGTCAATACTTGGAGAACAATATCGCCAAGAAAGGCAAAGACCTCGAAGCCGCTCGTTCGACACTCGAACCGGAGTCCATCAAAGAACTCACCAGACTGAACTCTAGACTCGTGTCAACACAGTCTATTTTGTCCAAGCACACTATCCTCTCACCACTCTTTGAATTCTTAGAAAGCTCAACATATAAAACCGTTCGCTTCACCGACTTTAGATATGAGATGACGAACAAAGGCCTCACTCTGGCCATGAAGGGTCAAGCTAGGGGTTATAGTGCTGTCGCTCTACAAGCAGATGAGTTTGCCAAGAGCAAATATATCAAAAACCCTATTTTCTCCGATCTTAACCTCGACGAACGCGGTAACGTAGTATTTTCCTTTAGAGCAGACCTCGATCCATCTATCATCTCCTACAAGAGCAAGATAGAAGCTCAAGAAGCCATAGACAAAGCGAATGCACCAACAGTTGTCCCAGTCACACCTGTCGAGACCAAGCCAGCCACGAGCACAGCGACGACAACTACTACAACCGCCACTTCGTCTAAACCTTCAAATTAAATTTTATGAAATCTACAACCTCACTCACGCTCCTTCTCATCTCCATCGGCATTTTCTATACATTTATCGATCCAAAGTATAAAGAAGTCAAAATCCTGCGTTCGAATGCAGAGCAGTTTGAAAGCATTCTCAGTAATGTAGAAGAATTGAAAGAGAAGAGGAGTGACTTGTTGATCAAATACCAATCCATACCCAGAGTAGAAGTAGATCGTCTGGCCAAGATGTTACCAGACAACATAGACACGGTCAGACTGGCTATAGATTTTGATTCTATCGCTGCCCAGTACGGTATTTCGATCAAAGGTATTCAGGCAGACAGTTCTGGGGTAGATAATTCCGCAGCGATCATCCAGACGGGTAGTGGTGCACCATACGAAGAAGTGAGTGTTTCATTCAGATTCGTTGCTTCTTATGACAATTTTAGGAAATTCATGGAGGACATAGAGCAGAGCCTCCGAGTGATAGATGTAAAAAGTGTCACTTTCCAAGCTACAGATAACGGTTTGTACGAATATAGCGTTGCCATCCAGACCTACTGGCTGAGATAAACTGAAAAATATGAAATTACTTCAAAAAAACAAAGGGTTTCTGATCATCATCGCAGTTTTTATCTTGGTTATCTTTATTTATAAAAACTTCTTCCAAGCCCCGGGCGCAGGACTCGCCGGAGAGGAAATACCTACAGTCAATGTCGGCAGTGATGTTCTCGAATTAAACAATAGCTTGGAATCAGTTACTTTGGATCAATCAGTATTCGCTACCAGGGCTTATAGAAATCTCATAGATTTCAGTACAGAGGTGATGGAACAACCAAAGGGCAGGAGAAATCCTTTTGGTTTGATCGGGGTGGAATAATTTAAATTACTCATGAGCATACTCGATGTCCTTCGAGACAAAAAGATCATCAAAGCTGATGAAATACCAGCCATAGAAGCTGAAGCCAAAAGCTCTGGCATGTCTTTGGAGCAGGTACTGGTTGCTCGTGGTATCCCCCCAGAGAAAATCCTCGAAGGCAAGGGAACTGAACTCGACATCCCTACTAGGAGCCTCAAGAACGTAGACATCCCAGGCAAAATCCTTGAATACATCCCAGAAGAATCTGCTTCGCACTATAGATTCATACCGATCGGAGTTAAGGACGGAGTGCTCGAGGTGGGCATAGTAGATCCACACGACATAGAAGCGAGGGATGCTTTGAATTTTATTTCTTCGCGTATCAGCATGCCTTACAAGTTGTTTTTAGTGAGTGAAGAAGATCTTTCGAGTGCCCTCGATCTGTACAAAGGTCTTTCTGGAGAGGTGACCAAAGCCCTTTCCGAACTGGAGACAGAACTCACTCAGAGCATCGCCGAACAAGAAGAAAAGAGTGGTAATGAATCAGGTGAAAAGAAAAAAGTAGAAACCAAAATAGTCGAAGACGCTCCGGTGACCAAAATAGTCGCCACTATCCTCTCATATGCATCAGATGGTAATGCTTCGGACATCCACATCGAACCGATGCACGACAGTATCCGGGTTCGTTTCCGTGTGGACGGCACGCTCAACACATCCTTGGTTTTGCCGATCAAAGTTCATTCTGCTGTTGTCGCACGTATCAAAATCTTGTGCAACATGCGTTTGGATGAAAAACGAAAACCTCAGGACGGTCGTTTCTCTGCAAAGATAGAAGGCAGGAAAGTCGATTTCCGTGTCTCTACATTCCCAACATATTATGGAGAAAAGATCGTGATGAGAATTCTCGATCAGAATAAGGGCGTTAAAAAGCTGGATGATTTGGGTATTTCTGAAAAAAATCTCAAACTAATCAGAGCGGCGATAAAAAAACCATACGGTTTGATACTTATCTCAGGTCCTACTGGTTCGGGTAAATCTACTACTCTGTATTCGATGTTGAATGAAGTAGACAGGGATCATATGAACGTATTGTCCCTAGAAGATCCAGTCGAATACAACATGGAAGGGGTTTCTCAGTCCCAAGTTCATCCAGAGATCGACTACACATTTGCTACAGGTTTGCGCACCACCCTTCGTCAGGACCCAGACATCATCATGGTTGGAGAGATTCGAGACAAAGAGACTGCACAGCTCGCTATCCAGGCTGCACTTACAGGTCACTTGGTTTTCTCTACAATCCACACCAACAATGCCATCGGTGTTATCCCACGTCTGATAGACATGGGTGTTGATCCGTACCTCATCGCTCCAACTCTCGTTTTGGCTATGGCTCAGCGCTTGGTCAGAACATTGTGTCCAGGAGGGGGTAAGTCTGTGCCAGTAGAGGACAGTATCAAGATGATGATCGAAAGTCAGTTCTCTGATCTACCAGCCCAATACAGAAAAGACGTGGTCTTCGGCAAAGAGGTTTATGAGATAGAGCCCACTCCTACGTGCATAAACGGGACATCTGGTCGAGTGGCGGTGATGGAAGTGTTGGCCATGGAGAAGAATGTGGAGGCAGTTATCTTGAAAAACCCAACAGAGATAGAGCTCTTCAAGGCAGCAAGGTCGAACGGCATGCTCACTATGAAAGAAGACGCCATCCTCAAAGCCTTTGACCGTGTCATTCCATTTGAAGAGGTAAATACGCTATAATCAATACTATGAAAAAGCAATATTCGATACTCATAGTAGATGATGACAAGTTTCTCCTGGACATGTATGTGAAAAAGTTTGAGAAGTTCGGCATCCAACCAGATCTATCAGTTGGTTCTGCAGGAGCCCTGGAGAAACTCAGAGGTGGGGTTACTCCAGATGTTATTGTTCTCGACATCATCATGCCGGGTATGGATGGTCTAGAACTCCTAGAGACTATCCGCAAAGAAAACCTTTCTCCAAGCTCTATAGTGATTATGCTCACCAATGAAGGTGAGTCCCAGAAGATAGAAAAAGCAAAATCACTCGGCGTTGTTGGCTATATAGTCAAAGCGACCAGTATCCCATCTGAAGTAGCAGATGAGATTATCAGAATCGCGGATGAGAATATTAAATAAATACAACCAATGGCATCTTCAGAAAAACTTTTAAGCGAATTAGTAGACATCGTGTTCAAAGAAGGAGCTTCCGATCTCCATCTGTCCGAAGGTAGATCACCGGTCATCAGAGTTTCTGGTTTCTTGATCCCCCTTGTGAAAATCCCATCCCTTACAGCAGAAGATTTGGAGGGTTTTGTGTCTATTTTCCTCACAGCAGATGACAAGCTTGAATTTAAAGAACAAAAAGAAGCTAACTTTGCTTATGAACACAAAGATGTTGGGAGGTTCCGTGGCAATGTCTTTCAAGAATTAGGCAAAATCTCTATTGCCCTACGCCTGATTCCTTCTAAGGTTAAAACTCTTGAAGAACTTAATCTGCCTCCTATACTTTCTTCTTTCTCCAAACGACAACAAGGGTTTTTCCTCGTCGTCGGTCCAGCTGGGCAAGGTAAATCTACAACACTTGCTAGTTTGATCGAACTTATAAACCAGGAGAGACTCGAACACATCATCACTATCGAGGATCCTATCGAATTTATCTTTGAGCCAAAGAAAGCCCTCATAGATCAAAGAGAGGTGAAGACAGATACACCAGATTTCAAAACGGCCTTGCGTGGTGTTTTCAGACAGGATGCCGATGTGGTGATGGTTGGAGAAATGCGTGATGCAGAGACTATCTCTACTGCGGTTACCGCAGCGGAGACCGGTCACCTTATCATGTCTACTTTGCACACCAACACAGCGTCTCAGACTGTCGATCGTATTATCGACTCATTCCCTCCATCCCAACAAGATCAGATCAGAATCCAGCTCTCAGGAAGTCTGCTCGGGATCTTTTCTCAGCGTTTGATCCCTCGCATTTCTGGTGGACTCATACCTGCATATGAATTACTCATCAACAACAATGCTGTCGGTAACCTCATCAGAGAGAAGAGAACACATGAGATCAATACAGTTATAGAGACAGGATCAGAAGATGGGATGATCGATCTCAACAGATGTCTCGCTGCGCTCGTCAAAGCGGGGGAGATCACAGTAGAAAACGCATTCTTGTATTCAGCTAATCCTCGAACACTAGAGAGGATGATATAAAACCATGCTCTATCTCTATAAAGCACTCGAAAGCTCTGGCGCAAGGAAAGAAGGCTCTATCGAAGCTGTTTCTATAGACATAGCCATAGATAGTCTCCAGAAAAGGGGGCTGATCATCGCAGAGATAGAGCCAGCAGAAAAAGAAGCTTGGTACAACCAATTTTCAATAGGTACTGGAGTGTCCAACAAAGAGATCGTCATCCTATCAAGGCAGATGGCAACACTTTTTGATGCTCAAATCAGTGCCCTCAAGATATTTTCTCTTCTATCTGCGGAGGTAGAGAATGATACCTTGCGCAAAAAGCTCGCGGTGATCACTGATGATTTGCAAGCGGGTAGTTCTATCTCCAAATCACTTTCTAGGCATCCAGAAATCTTCTCTGAATTTTATGTGAACATGGTTAAGTCAGGTGAAGAGACGGGTAAGTTGAACGAAACCTTCAATTACCTAGCAGATTATCTGGATAGGAGTTATGAAGTTGTGTCCAAGGCCAAAAACGCACTGATTTACCCAGCCTTTGTCATTTCTGTGTTCATCGCAGTTATGGTGCTCATGTTCACTTTCATTATCCCTAAAATCAGTGTGATCTTGGTTGATTCTGGTCAGCCTGTACCTTTCTATACCCAAATTGTTTTTGGGATATCTGATTTCTTTTTGAACTACGGGGTCCTACTCCTGGCCGGTCTTGTGGTAGCTGTCTTTTTGTTCATTCGGTACATAAGAACAGAGGCTGGAGCCAGGGCCTTTGCCAAATTTAAACTGGAGGTCCCTTATGTTGGTGATCTTTATAAAAAGCTCTACCTTTCCATCATCGCAGATAACATGAACACTATGGTTTATTCAGGAATTCCCATGGTTAGAGCCATAGAAGTCACCGCGTCAGTGGTAGGGAACGATGTTTATAAGGATATTTTGCTCGAGAGTCTGACTGCGGTGAAGGGGGGGAGCTCGTTCTCTCAGTCCCTGTCTCAGTATGAAGAGATGCCGGGGATGCTCATCCAGATGATCCGTGTGGGTGAAGAGACTGGGGAGCTCGGCAGTATCCTCAAAACTATGGCCAAATTTTATCAAAGAGAGGTCGTAAATGCCGTGGATACCATGGTTAGCTTGATCGAGCCTATCATGATCGTGATGCTCGGTTTGGGTGTGGGTACACTGCTCGCTTCTGTGCTCATCCCTATATACAATATTGCTAACTCGGCTGGGGCCTGATTCGGACCGAGGAAGACAGTTATCCACAAGCTTATTTAAAAAGGCTAGCTATGGGTATATAATCAATAGGTAACTAAAAGTAATAATAATTATGTCAAAAAGGTTAAATAACAAAAAGGGTTTTACCCTCATCGAACTTCTGGTCGTCATCGCTATCATCGGTATTCTTTCTTCTGTTGTGCTTGCATCTTTGAACACAGCTCGAGGCAAGGGTAATGATGCCAAGGTCAAAGCTCAGCTTTCTGGACTTCGCGCAGCAGCCGAGATTTACTATGACAACCAAACTCCAAATAGCTACGGAGCAGCTGGAGTCGCGTGTGGAGCAGGTATGTTTGCAGATGCAGTCATGCTTCCTTACACAACACAAGCTAACTATCCTTCAGGAGCAACTCTTGAATGTATCTCAACAGGTACAGGATACGCAGTGTCAGCTCTACTTCCAGGAGCAGGAGGCACAATTAACTGGTGTGTGGACAGTGCGGGTGCTTCAAAGCAGAATGCAACTGACCTCATCGGTGCAGGTGGTACAGACATCACTTGTTAGTATCTTAGTTTGATTCTACTCAAAAAACCGCCTTCTGGGCGGTTTTTTTGTTATACTTAAACATAATGTTTATATTGATTTGTCTTTTTATCCTCGGTGCGATAGTCGGTAGTTTCTTAAATGTAGTTGGTCTGCGTCTTAACTCTGGACTAACTTTAGGAGGGAGGTCGTTTTGCCCAGTTTGTCATAAACAACTCTCCTGGCACGAACTTATCCCTATAGTGAGCTACCTATTGCTCGTTGGTAGGTGCAGTAAATGTAAGTGTGCTATCTCTGCACAGTATCCACTCATTGAATTCTTTACTGGCCTCGTGTTTGTTACCGTGTATCAATCTATCCTGGTTCCCATTACTCCGATCGTGGTTGCTCTGTATGCACTTTTGTTAATAGTTTTCTGTCTATACATCGCTATCCTCATTTATGATTCTAGGCACAAGATAATCCCAGATCAGCTAGTGTATGCATCCATTATATTCGCATTGATCTACAGATTTATAAACGGAGGTACCCTTTTTGATTGGCTCGCTGGGCCGATTATGTTTATGTTCTTTGCTGCGATCTGGTATTTTTCCCTTGGCCGGGCGATGGGTTTCGGAGACGCGAAGCTCGCACTCTCTATCGGGCTCCTCCTCGGTGCCCCCATGGGGTTTTCTGCGTTCGCTCTTTCGTTTTGGATAGGGACTCTCTGTGTCCTGTCTATCATGATTTTGTCTAGGATGGGTTATTCTTTGTTTGGTAAAGCAAAAAGACTTACAATGAGTAGCGAGATCCCATTTGCACCATTCCTTATTTTTGGTTCTTGGATAAGTCTTATCTATAAACTCGACCTTTTTCATGTCATCAGTCTCACTATCAAATAAAAAAGGATTTACACTAGTTGAGTTGGTGGTCTCTATAGGGATCATGGTGATAGTTATCGGCATCATCGCGTTGAATCAAAGCAAGTATTCTTCTGGTGCTGGTTTAAAAAACATGGCCAATAATCTGAGCCTCTCTCTCCGGCAGGCACAAGTGTACGGCGTTAGTGTCAAAGAATTTTCTCCAGGGTCGAGTGACTTCAGTGCTGCTTATGGTGTAGCTTTTGATAAATCCGTGAATGGCAGTAATAACTCTTATATATTCTTTGCTGACAGGGATCTCCCAATCCTCGACGGAGTTTATAATGGAACTTGGGCCTGCGCAGGCGGTACTCCGCCTGAATGCATAGAGAAGATAACCCTAACCCAGGGAGCTACTATAAATAGAATCTGTGCAGTCAGTAATACAAACATTGAGTTCGACTGCACTCTGGCTAAGGCTTACATCACCTTCACTAGACCGTCGAACGATGCGAGGATTCTCCTCTACGAAGCTTCTGGTTCACAAGTAGATGTTGATGCTGTTAAAGCAGTGAGGCTAGAATTAACCATGACAAACGGAGAGATAAATTCGGTAGTGGTAAACAAGAGCGGCCAAATATCCGTCAGATAAATATGTTTAGAAAACAAAAAACAAATCGAGGATTTACCCTGATAGAGATCATGACCTCTCTTTCTGTTTTTCTGATAGTCATGACTATCAGTATGGGAGCTATCTTGGGTATCTTTGATGCGAATCGCAAATCAGAATCATTGAAGGAAGTCATGGATAACCTGAATTTTGCTCTAGATTCTATGTCCAGAGAGATAAGATTCGGTGAGAACTATCACTGTGGCGAAGATGTAGATGTCACCGGCCCACAGAATTGTCCTGGTGGAGATAGCTTCATCAGTTTCCTTTCGAGTGATGGATTACAAATATCTTATAAATTAGAGAGTGGTGCCATCAAGAAAACAACAAACGGAGCCAATGAGAACCCTACGTTCGTTGAAGTAACTGCACCGGAGATGCTCATAGAGAGTTTGGATTTCTATGTCATAGGTACTGGTGTTGTGCCTTCTAATACACTCCAGCCCAAGGTCCATATAAAACTTACAGGTAGAGCGGGCTCTAAAGCAAAAACTCAAAGTACTTTCACCATTCAAACACTTGTCTCTCAGAGGTTACTAGATATCTGATATGAAAAAAAATATATACAAAAAAGGATTCACGCTTGTAGAAACATTGGTTGCTATAGGTATTTTGGTTTTGGCCGTAAGTGGTGCGTTCAGCGCTGCTCAAAGTGGACTTTCATCTTCGGTGTTTTCTAAAGATCAGGTGATCGCTTTTTACTTGGCTGCAGAAGGGGTAGAACAGATTAGAAATATCAGAGACAATAATGGTTTGGCAGATCAACCATGGCTGACGGGGCTCACCGCTTGCTATCCGAACAGAACATGTACTGTGGACACAGTTAATACTGTGAGTGATCAGCCAGTGATAACCAACTGCGCCGGTGGACAGAACTCTTGTCCGAATCTGAGGCAAGATACTACAAATGGATACTACGGTTATGAACCTAGCTGGCCCGTATCGAACTTTAAAAGGGAGATAACCATGGCTCCAGTGGGTGGTGGTGGAAATGAAGTCTCTATCTCTGTGCGAGTTATCTGGTCCAAGGGTTTGGTCACCAGGCAGTTTAATGTGAGGGAGAATATAATGGACTGGCAATGATGAGAAACACTAACAATCGAGGTTTTACTTTATTTATCGCCGTTATCATAACAGCCACTTTACTCTTGGTTTCTACAGGCATAGTTACCCTGGCCTTGAAGCAAAATGCTCTGACCTCGGCTGCGCGTGAGTCTCAGTATGCATTCTATGCAGCAGATACTGGGGCAGAATGTGCGATATATTGGGATGTGAAAAATTCTACAGGTATCAGTGCTTTTGCTACTTCTACAGGTACAGTGATCACCTGCAATAGTCAGAACTTCACTGTCGGAGGTAATTTGTCTGGTGTATCTACTATTCTAAATATGAACTTTTTGCCAGATCCGTATTGTGTTACGGTTACGGTGACCAGGTATGCTGACGGTTCTACAGACATAGTCTCCAGGGGCTACAATACTTGTGACACGGCTAGTTCTAAGAGAGTTGAGCGTGCGGTCAGGGTGAGCTATTAGTGATATGACCAAGATACCAGAGGATACAAAGAAAAGAAGAGAAAAGCTCCGAGAGACTATTGAACACCATAGGCATCTTTATCATACCTACGACAAACCTACGATTTCTGATACAGCATACGACGCGTTGGTGGCAGAGCTAGGAAAATTGGAGAGTCAGTATCCGGATTTATCCGATGTAGATTCTCCAACACAGAGGATCGGCGGTGAACCGCTAAAGGAATTTGTCAAAGTAAAACACAGTGTGAATCAGTGGTCCTTTGATAATGCCTTTGACGAGAATGACATCAGAGATTTCGATAAGAGGGTCAAGAAAATCTTAAACGAGAAATATAAAAAGGAAATTAACCCTGAGTATGTTGTCGAGCTCAAAATAGATGGATTAAAAATCGTACTGACATATACAGACGGTGTCTTGGTCGAAGCGGCGACACGCGGAGATGGCAAGGTCGGAGAGAATGTCACTCAAAATGTGAGAACAATCAGGTCTGTCCCGTTAAAACTAAACAAACCGGTTTCTTTGGTGGTTGAGGGTGAGGTTTGGATGGGCAAGTCCACACTCAGAGAATTAAATAAAGAAAGGGAGAAATCAGGCGAAGAACCATTCGCCAACCCAAGGAATGTCGCTGCTGGATCCATAAGGCAACTTGATTCTAAGATAACTTCCTCGAGGAAGCTCGACGCATTTGTCTATGACATCGGTCGAATAGACGGAGCGATACCGGAGACCCAAGAGGCTGAGCTCGAGTTCATCCAAAAACTGGGGTTAAAGGCAAATCCTCATTTCAAAAAAATATCTGATATAGAAGAAGTGATAAGTTATTGGAAATATTGGGAAAAGAAAAAAGATCAAGAAGACTATCTGATCGACGGAGTAGTGGTCAAGGTGAACAAAAAAGAATACCAGGACGTTCTTGGCTATACAGGCAAGGCTCCTAGATTTGGAATCGCCTTTAAGTTCAAGGCAGAGCAGGTGACAACTGTCGTAGAGGACATCACCCTACAGCTGGGCCGTACAGGGGTCCTTACCCCAGTGGCCAATCTGCGTCCGGTGCTGGTCGCTGGTTCTATTGTGTCCAGAGCCACGCTCCACAATGAGGATGAGATAAAAAGGCTTGATATACGCATCGGTGACACGGTTATTATTCAAAAGGCGGGGGATGTCATACCTGATGTAGTGTCGGTCCTCAAAGAGATGCGGACGGGCAGTGAAAGGGAATTCAAGTTCCCAACACATTTTCCACTTTGTGGTGGGGATGGCAGAATAGAACGAGTGCCCGGTCAGGCAGCACACAGATGTGTATCAAAAAATTCTTTCGAACAACAAAAAAAGAAATTATATTATTTTGTTTCTAGAAAAGTTTTTGATATAGATGGTATGGGTCCGAAAGTAGTAGACCAGCTACTGTCTGCTGGTATCATCTCTAATTTTGATGACATTTTCTTAATCAAAAAAGGGGATCTATCCTCCCTGCCTCGATTCGGAGAGAAATCAGTGGACAACCTCCTCGGAGCTATAGATAAAGCAAGGAGCACTACCTTCCCTAGATTTATCGCCAGCTTATCCATACCCCAAGTGGGTGAAGAAACGGCTATTGACCTAGCTGAATATTTTAAAAATCCAGAATCTTTTGCTGGGGCCAAAATAGAAGACCTCGAAGCCTTAAATGGCGTTGGTCCAGTGGTGGCTAAATCTGTAGTGGATTGGTTCAAAGATAAAGAAAATAAGAAACTCTATGACAGTTTGTTGAGGCAGATTAAATTCATCAAAGAATCGACGACAAACAAATCTAACAAGCTTGTGGGTAAGGTGTTCGTCCTTACAGGTACTATGCCGACTTTATCCAGAGAAGATGCCAAAGAGATGATAAGGAATGGGGGAGGGAGTGTTGCCAGCTCGGTGTCTTCAAAAACAGATTATGTTTTAGCTGGTGAAAATGCTGGCGAAAAACTCGATAAGGCTCTAGAAATTGGAGTTCGGGTTATAGATGAAAGAGTTTTCCTTGATATGTTAGGATAGGTTTATGGACAGAGAAAAAGTCATAGCCCTATCTAAGCTCGCCAGAGTTGATATAAGTCAGGAAGAAGCAGAGAACCTCGCCGGTGAGTTCGAGGCGATTTTGGGTTATGTAGGTGAGGTAAAACAAGCATATAAAGGTGAAGATATGGGTACACCACAAAGTGATATGGCTTTGAAAAATATTCTTCGAGAAGATGCAGAACCACACGAAAGTGGCCTGTATACCAAAAACCTCTTGGCACAAGCGCCAGAAACAGAGGGTGAGTATATTAAGGTAAAGAAAATACTCGGATGATTGATTTAAATTCACTTACTATTTCTTCTGCTAGAGAAGCTTTGAAGGCGCGGAAGTTTTCTGCGCGTGAATTGATGGAAGCCTCTATCCAAACAATCAAAGATAAAGATTCGGATATTCATGCATTTCTTGAGGTATTTGAAGATGCTCTAGGTCTAGCAGATGAAGCAGATAAAAAAATAAAAGAAGGGGTAGATCTACCTTTGCTTGGCGTACCTATCGCTCTCAAAGACAACATGCTTGTTTCTGGACATAAGGTGTCTGCTGGATCGAAAATTTTGGAAAATTTTACTGCACCGATAGACAGCACTGCTGTTCGTAAATTAAAGGACGCGGGGGCCATCATCATCGGTAGGACAAACATGGATGAGTTTGCTATGGGTAGCTCCACAGAGAATTCTTCGTATGGTCCAACCAAGAACCCGATCGATCCTACCCGTGTTCCTGGGGGTTCTTCTGGTGGCTCTGCTGCAGCAGTAGCTTCTGGGATGGTGATCGGCGCTCTCGGGTCAGACACGGGCGGTTCTATCAGGCAACCCGCTGCCTTTTGTGGACTCGTGGGTTTAAAGCCTACTTATGGTCGAGTGTCCCGCTCTGGCTTGATCGCTTATGGCTCGTCGCTTGATCAGATCGGGCCATTGGTCAAAACTGTTTCTGATGCAGAGATTTTATATGACGTGTTGAAAGGGCAGGATCCCATGGACAGTACGACGATAGGTGATCAGTCTTATCCTAAGAAAAAAGATTTCAAAAAGATAATTGGAGTGCCCAGAAGTTTTGTAGAGAGTGAAGGGGTGAGTCCAGAGATTAAGAAAAATTTCCAAGAAACAGAAAAAAGATTTCGCGACCTTGGTTATGAGGTTCGTGACATAGAATTGGAGCATTTGAGATTTTCATTGTCCGTTTATTATATTGTCGCCTTGGCTGAATCTTCTTCAAACCTGGCGCGTTTCGATGGGGTTAAATACGGACTCCATGTAGATGGCGATAATGGTATTGATGATTATTTTAAAACGCGCGGGGCTGGTTTTGGTCAAGAGGTTCGGAGGAGAATCATCCTAGGTACCTACGTACTTTCTTCTGGATACTATGATGAGTACTACAATACGGCTCTGAAGGTTCGAAAACTTATAACTGATGAGTTTAGAAAAGTGTTTATGGAAGTCGATTTGATACTCACGCCAACCACTCCAACTTCAGCATGGAAGATGGGTGAGAAAAGTACCAGCCCACTGGAGATGTATCTTGAAGATATTTTTACTGTGCCTGCTAACACCACTGGTTGTCCGGCGATATCGCTCCCATCAGGTCATGAGGAGATTAACCAAATAAAACTGCCATTAGGTATCGAGCTAACTGCTGATCTAGGCAGAGAGGATAATCTACTAAAAGCAGGTAAAGAATTTTTGGGAGAGAAGTAGGCTGTATAATAATACTATGGCAGATTTCAAAAAAGAGGCACCAAAGATGAATCTCTTTACTGAGCTTGTATTTTTCCTTGTAGCTATTTATTTTCTTTTGATCGTAGTCTACAGACTGTATGACTATGTGCTGTATTGGGGAGTAGATAATTTTTGGGCGGCAGTCGTCGTGTTCTTTGTAGAGAATCTATGGCCGGCCATAAGGCTGCTTGGAGCGGGGATGGTGATTGCTTCAGTATTTGGGATAGTATATAACCAAGGACGTTTAAAAAAGTTGGTTAAAGAAGAACAGGCGATTTATAACCCCATAGCATCAAGCCGGGTGAATGAGGAGGTTTTGATCCGAACGAATCCAAAGTGGGAAACAGTTCTAAAACATATTAACTCAGTGAATGTTTCAGATTGGAAGCTGGCTATTATTGAAGCGGACATCATGCTTGATGAGCTTTTGCAGGTATCTGGTTACCATGGAGACAGTTTGGGGGAAATGTTGAAATCGGTAGAGAAGAGTGATTTCTTAACTATCGAATCTGCGTGGGAGGCACATAAGATAAGAAACCAAATCACACACCAAGGAGCTGATTTTAACTTGAGCGAGAGAGAGGCGAAGAGGATTGTAGCACTTTACGAATCAGTTTTTAGAGAATTTAGAATTATTGACTCGAGTGAGCCATTGCAAAATCCTATAAAAGGTGTATAATTCAGGAAATAGCGGGTTGGAGGAGTAGTACCTCGACAGGCTCATAACCTGTAGGCATCCGTGCAAATCGGGTACCCGCAACATTTCTGTCCTCGTTTTTGCTCCCTCGTTGAATAAAGGTGGTTTTCGTACTATAGTATTTTGGTTTTAACACGTCGGCGTAGCTCAGTTGGTTAGAGCGTGGGACTCATAAGCCCAAGGTCGGAGGTTCGATCCCCCCCGCCGACACCAAACATAAAATACCTCGCTTTATGTGGGTTGTTTTATGTTTGATTTTGGGAGATCGAACAGGAGAGGGGGTCGGGGAGAAGCAGGGCGTCTCCCCGTGGAGGAAGGTCTGGAAAAACCGTGGGTTTCCCAAGAGTGAGATCAGCCCCCGCCGACACCCCAGATTGATTTAGGGCCATAAGTCTGCTATTTTATAGACCATTGCGGCTGTAGCTCAACGGTAGAGCACTCCCCTGTCACGGGAGAGGCCGTGGGGTCAGCACCCATCAGCCGCGCTAGCGAAAAGAGTCCTAGAAATGGGACTCTTTCCTGTGCGGGTCTATAAGACATGGAGCTGGTATAATTTTTTGTATGAGAGACTATAAAGAGTTAATTTTTGAGCTAGAAAATAAGCTTCAGCATCCAGAGGTTCGGAAATCTGTGCAGGAGCTTGATGGGTTAATATCAAATGATCTAATTGAGTTTGGAAGTTCTGGGCAAGTCTATACGAAGAAAGATGTGCTTGTGAATCTTCCAAGCTCTACAGAGATCAAATTTAACATGACTGATTTCGATGTTATTGCTCTGGGTCCAGACATTGTTCAGTCGCGTTTCAAGACCGAAAAGACAAATTTGCAGACAGGAGAAATTACCAGATCGCAGAGAAGTTCTCTTTGGCGAAATGAGAATGGAAAATGGAAAATGATATTTCACCAAGGCACACCCACGAAGTGACTATCGGATGATTGAGTATCACCGTAATCCTATCCATCTGTTACAATTAAACAAATGCCTGAAGGAACACCAGACCAAGAAAGTACAGAATCGCTCAGACAAAGAGTGGTCGAAGCACTTAGGCAGAGTACAGAAGATCTGTCTTTGTTGAATGAATTCCTTGATAGACGACAACTTGAAGTGGGGGACAGCAGACAGGGTATGATGCTGAATGTTGAGGTTGCTCATATGTATAAAGAAGCAGGTTTAAAAGAATTAGCTAAAGAGGCTTTCCTGGATGCAGCAGAACAAGCATGGCATGAAAGAGACGATGATCTGTTTGAGAAATTAACCGAAGAGGCAAACGCACTTTAACTACCACAGGTATCGCTAGGCCTTGTCTAATACATTAGATTTACGAGGTCTGGAACTGGTATAATTTGTGTATGAAGAAAGTTATTTTGGTTCATGGATGGGATGGCTCGCCACAAAATGATTGGTTTCCTTGGGCAGCAAAAGAATTAAATAAAATGGGGTATGACGTGGTTGTACCTCTTATGCCTAACCCAGCGCGGCCCGAGATAGAATCTTGGTTAAACAAGTTATCTGACGTCGTGGGCGATGTTGATGAGGAAACTGTTTTTATTGGACACAGTATAGGTTGTCAGGCTGTATTGAGGTTTATGGAAAGATTGGAAAAACATAAAAAAGTTTCCAAGATAATTTTGGTGGCTCCGTGGATGGCTTTGGACGAGGAAACAATCAAAGAGGAAGGAGAGGAATCAATAGAGATTTCTAAGCCCTGGATAGAAACACCAATTGATTTTAATAAGGTAAAAATTCATGCGGACAAATTTGTCGCTTTGTTTTCAGATGATGATCCGTTTGTTCCTCTCAATCAAAAAGATGTATTTGATAAAGCGTTGTCGGCTAAAATAATGGTTCAGCACGGTATGGGACATTTTACTCAGTCAGATAACGTATATGATCTGCCTATAATCTTGGATTTAGTCTCAGTTCAGGGATAATTTATTATTTTTAGTTCTAAATTATCCACTAGCTCTACTCATTTGCTATAATGAATAGATGACACATACAAAGAAGCCGCAGTGGTCGCTTATCTCCATGCTCGTTATTTTGGCTGTAGGCGTAGTGATATTCTTTAGACCAGGAGGCATAGAAGATAGTTACCCAGTAGCCACATCTACTCCGTCTGTCGTAGGACAGAGCACAAATACTTTTCCAACCAAGGAACCTCTTTATGGGGCGATAGCTTTACGAATTGGTGAAGTCGGAGTGTTTAGGAATCTATCTATCACCCCCAAAGTAGTTGTAGAAGATAGCAGGTGCCCTATGGATGCTCAGTGTATTTGGTCCGGTAGGTTTAGGGTTGCTGTAGAGGTGGTGTCGGCTATGGGTACGAGTACCCAGACGATGGAAGTTGGTGATTCTATGACCACGGAAGCAGAGGAAATAAAATTTGTGAATGTGATACCTGGAAATAAATCTGCCTCAGGAATCTCTCTTGGCGAATACCGTATGACATTTGAGGTGTCCAAAAAAGAGATAAGTACAAAACCTACTCCGGCACCTATAAGTAAGAAGTGTTTTGTGGGTGGATGCTCTGGGCAGATATGTTCGGACAGAACCGACATGGTGTCTACGTGTGAATGGAGGTCAGATTATGCTTGCTATCAAACAGCGAAATGTGAAGTACAGGCGGGAGGTCAGTGTGGTTGGACACAGACAAATGAGCTTCAAATGTGTTTAGAGAATCCGCCCGCACTTTGATAAGAGGTCGGTTTTATAATAGTATATGACCTGTCTTGGCCAAGATAGCTCAGTCGGTAGAGCACTTCCATGGTAAGGAAGAGGTCCCCGGTTCGATCCCGGGTCTTGGCTCCACTGATAACAAGTTGGTCAATACTGCCAAAGTAGCTCAGTTGGTAGAGCAACCCCTTCGTAAGGGGTAGGTCGTGAGTTCGATTCTCACCTTTGGCTCCGTATATGAATACAAAAGAAGAAATACAAAATAGAATAAATGCCATAGAAGAGAGGATGACTCGTCCAGATTTTTGGAACGATAAGGACGCAGCACAGGGTGCCATAAAGGAACTGCAGAGCTTGAAGGATGAACTTGAGGGGGTGGGTAAGTACGACAAGGGGGATGCGGTGGTGACCATTTTCTCTGGAGCTGGTGGAGATGATGCAGAAGATTTCTCCGGGATTCTGTTACAGATGTATCTAAAATTTTTCGATAGAAAAGGTTGGAATTATTTTGTGTTGCATAAAAATGAGAATGACCACGGAGGCTACAGGAACATCACCTTGGAGGTTGGGGGTAAGGGTGTATACGGCACTTTGAAAAACGAATCCGGCGTGCATCGCTTGGTCCGCATCTCTCCATTCAATGCCAAACAACTCCGTCACACTTCTTTCTCTATGGTAGAGGTCATCCCCAAATTCGAAAAACCAGATGAGATAGATATCCCCCCAGACGACATCCGCGTCGAGTATTCCAAATCTTCTGGTCCAGGAGGACAAAATGTGAACAAGAGAGAGACGGCTGTGAGGGTTGTGCATATACCCACTAACCTCGCTGTTCATGTGGAGACAGAGAGGTCCCAAGCACAAAATAAGGAGAGGGCTCTTGCGATGTTGTCTGCAAAACTCTACAAGCTTCAAGACGAAGAGCGCAAAGCCAAAGAGAGGGGCATGTATGTATCCAAAACTACCCAGATAGAATGGGGGAGTCAAATTCGTTCGTATGTACTCCATCCGTACAAGATGGTGAAGGACCACCGTACTGATGTAGAAGTAAGGGATGTGGAGAAAGTTTTGGACGGTAACCTCGATGAGTTCATCGAAGCAGAAAAGAATCTATAGGAACTTGGCCCATCTCTCTTTGGATGATAAAATAGAAGGATGATTTTCTTTGACCGAGTAAGTAAGGTTTACCCGGATAGTTCGATAGCTCTTGAAAATGTCACTTTCTCTATAGAGCCGAGTGAGTTTGTCTCTATCGTGGGTCAATCTGGAGCGGGCAAGACCACTCTCCTGAAGATGTTCTTGGCTGAAGAGAAACCGAGTCAGGGCAAGGTATTTTATGAATCTACAGATGTTCATACTCTGAGGAAAAATGAGATAAACAAGTTTCGACGCAAGGTGGGGATGATATTTCAAGATTTCAGACTGCTTCCAGACAAAACTGTTTATGAGAACATCGCCTTCACCATGGAAGCAGCGGGCAGACCAGATCATGAGATAGAAGCAGACGTGCCATACGTCCTCGAGTTAGTAGACCTTTCGTCCAAAATCTGGAATTTCCCCAGCGAGCTTTCAGGTGGGGAGAAACAACGCGTGGCCATCGCTCGTGCTCTGGTGAACAATCCGGACATCATCATCGCCGATGAACCTACAGGGAACCTCGATCCGATGAATACTTATGATATCGTCCAGATCCTAAAGAAAATAAACGACCTCGGCACCACAGTCATACTGACTACCCACAACAAGGGGATCATAGATTCACTCGGCAAACGTGTTATTGCCATAGAAAAGGGTAAAATAATAAGGGACGACAAAGACGGCAAATATTTTGCCTAATTTATTTTAAAAAGATGTTTTGGACAAATATCAAAAGAATAATCAGGACCGGTTTCTTTAACTTCTGGAGGAATGGGACAGTCTCCCTCGCCTCTGTTTTGGTCATGATGGTTACTTTGTTAGTCATTGGTTTTTTGATTTTTGGTAGTGCTATTTTGAATACATCACTTTCTGAACTTAGGGATAAAGTAGATATCAATGTCACTTTCGTACCCGAAGCAGTCGAATCAGACATATTAAACATCGAACATTCCCTCGAAGGTTTACCCGCCGTATCTATGGTCACTTATGTTTCTAGAGAACAAGCTCTAGAGGATTTCAAGATCAGGCACGCAAATGACCAGTCAATCCTCGCCGCCTTGGATGAACTTCGGGATAACCCGCTTGGTGCCACACTAAATATAAAAGCCAAAGATCCATCACAATACGAATCCATTGCTTTATTCCTTGAGGGCAAGAACACACTGTCTTCTTCTGGAGTTACCATCGTCGACCATGTAAATTATTATCAGAACAAAATAGCCATAGATAAACTCACCAAGATAATAGATTCTACAAACAGATTAGGATTTGCGGTCACTATCGCATTCATTATCCTATCTGTTCTGATCGCATTTAATACAATTCGTCTCACTATCTATATAGCCAAGGAAGAAATCGCCGTGATGCGTCTTGTCGGTGCCTCGAATCTATACATTCAAGGTCCATTTGTGGTTCTCGGGGTTATTTATGGCCTGGTGGCGGGGATTACTACCTTGTTTGTTTTCCTCCCTATAACTTATTGGATAGGGCAGATAACTACGAATTTCTTCGTCGGATTTAACCTTTTCCACTACTACCTCAAGGAGTTTCCACAGATATTCGTTCTGATCCTCCTGTCTGGGGTGTTCGTGGGTGCCCTGTCGAGTATCTTGGCTATTCGTAGGTATTTGAGGGTATAATAAGTAGGTATTAAATTTATATTAAATTCTAAAGTTAAAGTATGAAAAAGAACAAAGCCGGATTCACCCTTATTGAACTTTTAGTGGTTATAGCTATCATCGGGATATTATCATCTGTAGTTCTCTCTTCTTTAAATCAGGCGCGCGCGAAGGGTAAGGATGGTGCAGCCAAGGCAGATTTGGCCAGTATCAGATCTCAAGCAGCTCTTTATTTTGATGATAACAACCAGAGTTATGGAACCGCGGGTATCGCCTGTGACACGGCCGGCAGTGTGTTCGATCCACTTGCCACAAGTAACCTGAACGGCATAATCCTCGATGCAGAGGGCAAGGTGAATGCGACAGCAACCTGTGCAAACGACGATGTTTCTTATGTAGTCGCCCTACCGCTCTTGAGTGGGGATGTGTGGTGTGTAGACTCTACTGGGGTGGCCAGTACAACCTCTCTTGCCCTTACAGGCACTGGAAGTGTCGAGGAGTTGATTGCTTGCCAGTAGGCTCTAATTCTTGAAATAGAGGCCGATTTGGGCTATTGTTTCTTCGTATTGGCCTAGTTCGCCTTTATTATTGCCGATTCGTCTAATGGTAGGACGACCGCCTCTGGAGCGGTTAATTGGGGTTCGAGTCCCTGATCGGCAGCTCGTGATATTCTGAGTATATGGAGGACGTAGATTTAGCATTAATAGATGCTTGTGAATATTTTAAAGATCGTGGGGTGGTTTCTGCGTATCGATGGGGTTCTTCTGTTCGGAATGATTATCGTCCGGGGATCAGTGATTTTGATAACCTCATAATTGTTGATGATGTTAAACGCCCCCCAACAGAAACAGAGTTCAAGGAATATATTGATAGAAACTACCCCCAATTGTTTCGTTTTCATGTTAACTATCTTTCGCTCGATGAGATAGAAGGTAACACACCACATAATAAGCTTATTAAATTATTTCCTGTCGATTATCTTCTTGATCAATTTCACACCTGGAAATATGTTTGGGGAAGGAGATTTAGTAGAGAAGATTTTAAAATTAATCCGTGGAATACTGAAGAAATTATTCAATACCACAAGAAATTCGCCCTGGATCAATTTAAGGACATTGAATCAAAATACTCCACGGGCCTCCACTATCTTCCAGTAAAAAGCTGTATCGTTCTCTGTTACCATCTTCATAAGAAAATTAAAGGAGATCATGAATATAATTATTTAACCATATTAAACAACGTAACTGACCAAACCAAAGATATGTTACCGCTTCTTATGGATCTTCGGGCAGAGCAGTATCCTGTAGAGAAGGTCAGGGTTTCAGTGTCGGCGATTATAGAGTGGTTAGAGAAAAAAGTTTAAGCTTTTTTGAATAAGGGTTCCCAACTTCGTACCATGAGGTCAGTTAGCTTGACAGGGATTAAGTTTAAATGTAAACCAGATATGTGAACAAATCGGAACTAAAAGTGGTTTTAATCTGCGGGGGGAAGGGGACCAGAGTCTCTGAGCTTACAGGTGCTGTAAGCCCTAAATCGTTAATCAGGTTAAGTAAAAAGGTGTCTAGGCCTCTTGTTGCGTATCAACTAGACCAACTAAAGAGGGCCGGAGTTAAGAGTGTTCTACTCGTACTCGAGAATGATTGGCAGGTTCCAATTTTCAAACACTCGATAAGATCGGGAGAGTTTCCTGGTATGAACTACTCTTTTAGCACCTGTTTTACTCTCCATCCTTTTTCTATCTTTTCCCATCCAGACATAACAAAATTTATAGGCCGATCTAATTTCCTGGTCTCCTACGGGGATATCTACTACTCTCTAGACATTCTAGGAAAAATGAAAAAATTGTTATCAAGGAACAACACTTCAGTCGCATGTGGTATGTATTCAAAAAGTAAGCGCTGGAGAAAGGGTAAAAAATTTATAACCTTCTCTAAAAATAATAAAGGAGAAGTGGTCAATATAGGGTATTCGGACAAGGCAGATTTTACAATCCACGCCCCCTTTTTATTCAAACACAAAGCACTGGGGACAATTTTAAGACGGGCAAAGCTTAACTCGGCCAGAACTATTCCGATCCTTTCCGACCTCATAGGAACGAGTAATTTGTCTGTGGTTACCCCACGGCGGTTGGTTAATTTAACTACTTTGCAGGATGCTAAAAATGTTGAAGGAGCAATAAGAGAAGGGCATTTAAACCAATAAAATTCGAACATCGTACCAGACGGGCAGCTCGTGATATTCTAGAGATAATGGAAAAAACCAAATTTCAACTCATTATTGAAGCCACGAAAGAAATAGATGATCTATTTGAAAATACCTCAACAATGAATGAGAAGTTTTCTCTTGTGTTTCCAGTTCCCAAAAGTGGAAACCATAGAGAGACAATAGATTCTTACCTATATCGCTCCAGTGAGATAGAAAACCTGGATCTTGGTAATTCTTTTGTAATCTGCGACGAGAATCTTAAAAATACTTTTGTTAATGAAGTATTAAATGGTAAAGATATTTACTATATAAATTCTGCAGAGGGGGATATAAAAGAAATTGGAACCTTGGGTAAATTTATCGACGGTCACCAAAATGAAATTGTTGATAAGAGCAGAATTGTAGCCATGGGTGGTGGAATTATTTTAAATATCACTGCATATATTGCGGAAAAGTTTACCAAAGATTTGGTATATATACCCACAACAATAATATCAATGTCTGATGGAAGCATGGGTGGAAAAGTAAGAGTGAATAAAATTGAAGGTAACATATTCATTAAACACTTCTATAAAAGCTTTTATGAGCCCAATGAAATTTTAATCGATAAGAGGTTTCTTAACTCTCTGTCTGAAGAGGGAATAAGGGTGGGCGTGGCTGAAGTTGTTAAACACGGGGTATACCAATCAGCAAAACTCTTAGAGTACCTGAATTCACAGAAATTTAACCCCCATGAAGATAAAGATAGTTTATGGAAAGCGATTCTGTGGACGGCCTCATTGAAAAAAGTTTGCTTAGATATTGATTACGAAGAAACAAAAGAAGGGTCGAATATTATTCTAAGGGGTGGGCATGATATCTCGGATAAGATTGAGGAGGAGTCTCGTTTTACTATTCACCACGGCAGGGCGGTAACTATGGGAATGTGGCAAGATTTAGAGTCAGCTAACTCGATTACTCCAGCTATTGAAGCGATTTATTCTAAATTAGGTCTCGCCAAGGCCTAGAAAAGTTTCAACTTCGTATTACAATGTCATTAAATTGACTTCTATCTTTTTGTGTGATTTTATCTTGAAAGAGTACGGTTAAGTCACCCTTACCGCCAAGGTTCTATGCCGAATACCAAGAAGAGGAGACCGTCCGTTCGAAGTAAGAGGAAGATCGAATTCGTGAGCCATGAATACAAGCTCTGTGACCCCATGTCCTCCGATGGCCCCATTTTCGGGGAGGTGACAACGGTCAGGGTTCGTGAGGGAACTATCCTCTACCTTCAATGCTGGAATGGCGAAAGGTCTAGTGAGTACGGGCTAGTGCCTGGCTTCATCGCTTCTCCCTGGTACAAAAGGGGGAGCAGGAGAGCCGCGCTAGTGAACCCGCTCACAGAAGCCGGCAGGAAGAAGTACGCGAAGAAGTTCGGCAAGCTTCTCAGGGGGAATGTCAATTTCTGGTAATCCGCCCGGCATAATGCTGGCGGTTCTTTTTAAAATAAGCCACAGGCTCATTCTAAGTGGTAGGCTCGTGATATTCTTAAAATATGAACAAAGAAAATCTTACCAAGAAGCTGAAAGAGGAAGGGTTTGTAAATGTGTACGAGTGGCATGATGAACCCGATACTGAGTACCCCGAACATGCTCACAAAGGAGCTGCCGCACTTTATATTCTTGAAGGGGGTGTAGCACTCGACATTGGAGATGAAAAAATAGAATTAAGAGAAGGTGACCGTTTCGATGTCCCTGCAGGGAAAAGTCATACTGCTAAGGTAGGGTCTACCGGATGTATCTTTCTTGTTGGGGAGATGATCGAGGGTGATTCATGAATGGATTTCAACTTTGTATCAGACAGCCGATCTTTAAATCTATTTCTGATAATATAAATCTATGGACATTAAACCAAAAATACTTGAAGTTTTGGACAAAGGTCATCTCATGAGTTTGGCTACCGTTGGAGCAGTTGGAGTTTGGGTTTCTGACGTTGTTTATATTTATGATGAAGATCTAAATATTTATTGGATGTCAGATCCAGATGTTAGACATTCGGGTGCCATCAAAGAAAACAAAAACGTGGCTGGGTCGATCACTATCAGTAATAAAAGCAAAGAATTGAATCTCGGTATTCAATTTTCTGGAGTTGCAGAAAAAATAGATGGTCCGAGGTTTGATTTGGCCAAGAAACATCTAAGGAAACGAAGCCATCCAGAACCCAAGGAAGAGGACGACGTGCTTCAGGGTGATTCTTGGTACATGCTGAGACCCTCCAGAATCGACCTGATTGATGAGGAGAACTGGGGTTATGAGAAGAAGAGCCTGGATCTATAAAAACTAAAACCCCTATATTTGATCGCATACTCGCAAAATTTCGTCATTTCTGTAGTATTGATTTATGGATAAAATAATTGACCTTATTAACCTTCTTCAAGTTTCACGTATCCAGCCTCAGTATGGCTATGCCGTGGCTGGTGGGAACGAAAGGATTGGCGATCTTGCTCAGCATCATTATTTAGTTACTATGCTTGGGTGGCAACTTTCTGAATTAGTAAATAGTAAGGGGGCAAGTATAGATATTTCAAAAGTCATCAAATTTTGCTTGATACATGACATCGGGGAACTATTCGGAGGAGATATTGGAATGTATTATGCCAAGGCAAATCCAGCCGCTCGTAATTTTGCAAAACGTTTTGAAGAAGAAAATCAAAAATTCCTCGGGAGTTATTTCAGTAATCAAGAAGAATACACGGAACTGACGAGAGAGATAATGGGCTCTGAGTCAAACGAGGCCCACATATCAAAAATAGCTGACTATCTGGAGGTTACTCACTACAAGTTATTTAGCGGGCAATTAAAAAGGAAAGATGTAGAGCTAATTGCACCAAAGCTTGCTGAAAAGATTGAAAAGCTAACTGACAGAGTGGCCAAAGAAGAGTTGTTTAAGTTTGTGGAGACGTGGAAAGAGAAAATGGTCAAGTACGACTCTTTCTTAGATGCTTCTACAGATGCCCTTAGGGTTTAGATTTTAGGGTTTCAACTAAGTGGTTTTTGATAAGGAGACGATGGGTGAACCATACGAATCAACCTGGAAGGAAGAAGTAGAAAGGGTTAAGGATCAGAATCTATAAAAATTCCAATTCTGGGTCCGCCACGCCGATTCCTGTCGGTGAATTGGGAAGGAGTAAACTTTTTAGTATTTCTATTTTATTTGGTTATTTCTTCGTAAATTGTAAGAGATATTTTGGCTATAATTGATCTCAGATCGTCGAAGTCTTGTCCTTCGGTCATGATGCAGAAAGTATATGGCTCCATGCCGTCTTTGGCATATACGATCCCACAGTCATGTAATTGTTTTGTCACTGTTCGTCCAGTTTGCTCGTCCACTAGTGAGCGTTCGCCAAATTTGTGGGCGACCACAACATCCTTAGGTATGTTTTTTCTAGCACCATCACTAAAGATACTTTTTGAAAGTATATCCAACATCTCATTTGAAAGCTCTCTGTTTAGGAATGAGGAGTTATAAAGTGTTCGAAATACAGATGCATATGATCTGGCGGTCACCAGGTTCTCTGTGATGTTACCGCTCCTTAGTTGGAGGCCCAAAGCCTGTAGTATTTTTTGTAGATAATCAAAAGAGACAAAATTTTCTGACAATATTTCAGCGGCAGCATTGTCAGAATAAGCCAATGACCTAAATATCAGATCTCTTATGGTGTATTCATTACCATTGACGAGCTTTTCTGGTGATACGATGCTTTGGATAGAATAGTCATCTGAGCCACGGCTGTATTTAACCTTTTGGTCTAAAATATCCGGTGTTATTTCAGAAAGTCTAAAATAAGCTATGGCCAGTGGTACTTTGAGTAGGCTAGCCATAAAAAAGGTGTCGGCGTCGTTCACTCCGACATACCTAAGACTTGATAGGTCACGGGCGAATGCTGATATTCTCTCTGCTCTACCACTACTTAAATAAGCCTCGATTTCAAGATCAAGTCTTTTTTGTAGGGCACTCATCTGGCTTAGTTTTTGTTCGAATAATTCGCACCCCGGGTTTGGGTTGATGAATTCCAGGTTTGATAGACAGGGCTTGTTCCTATCCCCAAAATCTTTAGAGACGCCCCTTCCTGATAGAAATCCAATAGAAAAAAGAATAACCACTAAAGTGGAGAAAAATAGTATCTGTTTTTTATTATATATACCCTTCAGCATGTTTATTAAATAGTAGCACAAAACTTTATCATTATGTCAAAAGTGGTCAAACATTTTTTAAGTAGTATAATTATCTTTGATATGAAAAAAAGAGGTTTTACCTTGATTGAACTTTTGGTCGTGATAGCCATTATCGGACTTCTCTCTTCTGTGGTCCTTGCCAGCCTAAGCATTGCCAGGACTAAATCTCGAGATGCAAGTATTGTATCCGGCGTACTAGAATTCAGGAAACTCATGGAGCTTGAGTATAGCAATGTAGGTAGTTACACGAACTTAAACCAGGGTTGGGTGGGCACAACAGTAAACCCAACCTGTGCATTAAGGGGTTATTCTGGTGTAAACGCTGCTCAAGCCGTATCTATGTGTGGAGAGATCCAAAAAAACATAACAAGCAAAAGTGCTAACGATTTCCACACAGGAGTAGATATCAGTTTGGGCTTCAGTAACTCTAGGCAGTATTCAATCATGGCCCGCCTATCCACTGGCCAATATTTCTGTGCTGGTTCTAGTGGCAAGACAAGCAAACAAGGGAATAGTGGGAACGGTTGGACAGGTACAGGTTGTTACGGCAATCCATAAACTGCAAGAGAAAGTTCATGAGCATCGTATTCATCACTATTCCAGGAGATATTAAAAGGCACTTTGCCAACACCTTATATGAGGAGACGGGAGGTGCTCTCAAGGTTGTGATAGTGCAAAGACCCAAGAAACTTTCCTTTTTTATGCGCCTCAAAAGACTTTTTAGGAGAGTGGGTCTTTTAAATTTACCAAAAGAATTTTTTTATGGAGTTTTGCTTCGGATTAATCGTGCGAGGCATGCCTTAGAATATTTTAGGACTTATTCCGATCGACACGTTGGTGATCATTTGTCTGAAGTAATAGAAGTAGATTCGGTTAATGATGATGAGGTTTTTAATATTTTAAAAAAAATCTCTCCAGATCTACTGGTTATCTGGGGGAGTACCGTACTTGAACCACGTATCTATACAGTGGCCAAAAAAGCTATTAACCTCCACATGGGCTATTGTCCACACTACAGAGGGGCTTTAGCTAATCACACTGCGGTACTAATGGATGACTTTTCTAATATCGGTGCCACTATCCACTATGTGGCAGAAAAGGTTGACGCAGGTGAAATACTCCTCTCATTAAGAGGTAATACTGATTTGGGCCCCAAAAGAATGTTTATAGATCTAAATGATAGGGCACTATCTTCCTTTGTGGACGTTTCTAAGAGACTTTGGATGGGGGAACACGTGGATACGCGGCCGCAGGATATTTCTGGGTCGAAAAACTTATTATTGAAGCACTGGACACCATCGGTTAGATATAAGGTTGGTAGGAAAATAATAGACTGGGAAAAAGGTTTGCTTTTGGGGTAAAATAGCCTGTATGCACAAGGTATTTGCCATCGTTTTGTTGGTAGCAGTCGGTGTTTGTTTTTGGTTATATCAAAAAGGGAATAAGGATATAAATCCAGCGATAATTTCAGAAAGAGAAATCATTAGTATAGATAACAAGGAAAAGAATATGAATCTAACACTACATACAAATAAAGGAGATATAACCATAGAGCTTTTTGATGAGTTAACACCAAAGACTGTTGAAAATTTTAGAAAACTAGCACAGTCTGGTTTTTATGATGGAGTTAAATTTCACCGAGTAATAAAAGATTTCATGATACAAGGAGGGGACCCTCTCACCAAAGACGATAGTAAAAAAGCCTACTGGGGTACGGGCGGACCAGGGTATTCTTTTGCAGATGAGATAAGCGAATCAAACAAAAACAGTATTGGTACTATATCTATGGCTAATGCAGGTCCAAATACAAATGGAAGTCAATTTTTCATCAACCTGAAAGATAATAATTTCTTGGATACGAAGCACACGGTATTTGGGAAGGTCGTCGTTGGTATGGAAGTGGCAAAGACTATAGAGTCTACACCGGTGGATGGGTCTGATAGGCCAATCGATCCGGTGATGATTTTAAACATAACAGCCGAATAGGTTTAAAATGAAAAAGAACTTCTCACCATGGCTTCATCAGCTAAAGGGAGACAGGGGTTATCAAAAGATAAACCAAGATGTTATTACTGATGTGTCTATAGTGGGTGCGGGTATAGCAGGTATATCAACTGCTTTTTTTGTTTTAAAAAATACAGACAAACGCGTAGTGTTGTTGGAGAGGTTTAAAGTAGCCCACGGAGCCACGGGGCATAATGCTGGTCAGATCGTCAGCTATTTTGAAAGAGGGTTTGCGAGTCTGGTCGATGAGTTCGGATTGGATATGGCCGCTAAGGGCCAAAGAGATGTGGAGGATGCTTGGCATTTATTGGATGAAATGTACGATGACGCCAAGCTCACCATTCCTTTTTCGAGGTTTTTGGGTCATGCGGGGCTTTCTGGTCTAGATCAAGTCATTCTTCATCTAAAAAACAATTTAATGCGTAAGGAAGGTGGTTTAAACACAGAAAGGATATTAGTAACTGAAAATGTAGAGTTCCTGGATAAAATCCCAGATATATATAAGGATTTGTATCAAACTGTCCCACAAGAAGAGATTTTAAATATATTAGAGACCAAATCGAAGGATTTTGTTGCTGCTGTCTCCTATCAAAAGGGTTGTGTGAACAGCGCTCTCTTTTGTGAAGAGATTTTAATTTATCTCCAAACAAAATATCCAGATAGGTTCTCATTATTTGAACATAGTCCAATACATAAAATTGTATTAAAAAAAGACAGGGCGATTCTCGACGCAGGCAATCATACTGTAGAGTCTGGAAGAGTCATCCTATGTACTAATGGATTCGACAGTGTGACAATATTTGATGAGTCCGGTTTAGACATCGATACAAAATTTCACCACATGATCCACGGCACTGTTGGGTACATGTCCGGTTATCTCGAGCCCATGAGTAAACCACCCACAGCCATCAGCTATTTGACAGACCCCGATCCAAGTACAAACGACCCATATTTTTATCTGACACGCAGAATGTATGAATACGATAAAGATACTAAAACAAACCTTATCTCTATTGGTGGTCCGGAGAGTTTTATAGAGGATAGTAAATTGTATTCGAAGGACGATGAATATCCAGAGGAGATGGCGGATATGATAGATCGTTTTGTCAGAGATGTATACGAAAATGACCCAAAGAAAAATATAAACTATATCTTTACTTGGCATGGTTTGATGGGTTATACGAAAAATGGTGTCAGGCTAGTCGGTCCAGAACCAAAGAATGAGGTATTGATGTACAATCTCGGTTGTAATGGAATTGGCATACTCCCATCCATCTCTGGTGCACAAAGAATCTCTGACTATATTTCTTTGAAAAAAGTCGAAAGGTCTATTTTTGATATTCCAACCGGTAATTAGAGGTCAGTTATCCACAGGAGATGCTAGGCAAATAGGGAGGTGGAGAGTGATGAAGAGACACTTGATGGCTGTAGTTCGTAACTGTACAGCTGGGGATATCACCCGTAGACCAAAGCAGAGACAAGCACCTTTGCATTGGGCATATGATAGAAGGCAGTTATAAACCGCTGATGTATTTTATTAAACTTGCATAAACCTTGATAGATATTCTGCTTAAAATCTCTATTGATCACTAAATTGGTTCGTATTTTGTCACTTTGCATACACGGGCCGTATTTAGCGTATAAGTAGTAAAAGGTATTTGGATTTTAATAAGTATTCAGAATCTATAATTCCGGACACTCAAAATTTTTTTAAAACTGATTATATAAGTTTAATGGTGATCATTTCATGTTATTTTATATAGATAGTCAGGCGATCAAAATCATTCAGTAAGATGAAACTCACAGAAATCCACCACCACCCAGCAGTCAAACACATCACTCACCCAATCTCTCTATCAGTGATTGTTATCCTCGTCCTCTTCACTATCTTT
>LFCO01000002.1 GCA_001189165.1 Parcubacteria bacterium C7867-005
GCGAGTGTGCCAGTCCAAGAAGGAGTAAAAGTATGAATATCTCCAGATGAAGTGATCGTGAGTCGCAGGTTTGTATCTGAGGTGGTGGCGAAGGTTTGACCAGCCCCTCCCTGTGCAGATGAATATTGTGCTCCGACAGAAGTTATACCACTACCAACTGATCCCGCGTCAGTACCACAAGTAAACTGGCCGTTCGACCACAAGAGTTTATCAGTACCCGCAGCACAAGAAGACAGGCCTGCTCCTGTAAAAAAGCTCGCGACAGATAAGTTGGTGGTTGACGCGTTTGTGGTGGTGCTATTCAGAGCAGTAAAGTTCTGCAGTGTTGATGAACCAGTGGTGAGTAGGTTTGAAAAAGAGCCAATACCAGAAGACAAAACTCCACCCGTACTACTCACAGAAAACAAAGAAGAACCGCTAGAATTTCTGATGTCAAAAAGATTGGCGCTTTGTCCTGGCGCTCCGATGATAACTAGTGGTGAGGATGCGGTTGTAGTTGACACAACGGTAAGCACCGCGCCAGAGGATGGTGTTGTTGTGCCGATAGATGATTGCCCAGTACCACTAACCGAGCCAGACTTCTGCGAAAATACCGAGGACGAAATAGACTGTCTTGGAGACAAAGTTTCAAAAGATACTCCGTTTGAAGAAACCTCAATTTGAAGATAAATGTTTGAAGCTGAAAAATCATAATCTAAGGCGTCAGGATAACCATTAACTACATCGCCGATATTTACATTAAAAACTCCTTGACGAACAGTGGTAGAAAAATCACTTGGGGACGAGGAGGGCCAGACCCTGGAACCATTACCTACAGTCGCATTGTTCCACAAAGAAAATCTGAAATAGTAGATTGCACCAGCAGTACCCCCGACCAGGTTACCCGAGGAGTCAGTAAGCCTCCCTTGGTAGCCAATCATCGATGGAACTTCTGCTGCATTTATGGTTCTGGTACTCTGTGCGAAAAGGCTGACCAGCAGAACTAGTGCAAAGAAAATTCGAATATGCGTTTTTAAAGATTTACTACTTTTCAAATTACTTTATTTGCTACTTATTATATCAAGCAAACATAGTAAAAAATGGCTAAAATCAGGCTCAAATTTTGTTTCTCAACTCAAAATAAAATCAATGCAAAATATAGTTATTTCTTCATCATTTTTTAATATTATTTAATACTTAATTCACTACTTTCAGTAATAAAGTCTCTACTGGTTATCAAAACAGCTATCAGAATTCAGCTTGATAAATACCATAAACCATAATAAACCTTATTAAACATAAATTTATGAATTCAATGTATTAGCCATTTTTTAAAAACTCAAAATATCACTACTTTTCATCTAAAATACCCCATAGGTACAAAGAGAGGTCTGTGTACCTTCCATCAAAAGGTCTGGCGAGCCTCTTCATATGAATTTCTGATGGTAAATTTTTCAATTTAAATGCTTTTTGAAAACCCTTTCTTATCCCCAGGTCACCGATGGGTAAGACATTTTTTCTATTTAAAGCGAATATCAAAAACATATCCGCTGTCCAACCACCGATTCCTTTTACTCTTATCAAATGATCTTTTATTTCCATGTCTAACATTATAGAAAAGAGTTTAGGATCAATAGTCTCATCTAGAAATTTATTGGCGAGATCTGTTATATAGGATAATTTTTGTTTGGACAAACCCGCCTTAGAAATATTTATCTTTTTGAGTGAGAAAAAATTCTTCGGAGTTATTTTTTTATTTTTAAAGAGCAATAAAAATCTCTTGTGGATTGTATCCCCAGCTTTTGTTGATATCTGTTGATAAATTATCGACGTGGCCAGAGACAGAAATGGATTTTGAGTAGGAAAAATTTTTCTTAATTTCTTTCTGTTTATTTTTATAATAACTTTCTGTCTCATAAACTTATTTGCGGAGGCGGAGAGATTCGAACTCTCGAGACCCTTTCGAGCCTGCCACCTTTCCAAGGTGGTGCACTAGACCACTATGCGACGCCTCCATCTGACACGAGATACTATACCCCAAAGTGCAAAATTTTACCGCAGGGATTACCACCTGCCGCTCGACCCACCCCCACCAGACATTCCCCCACCAAAGCCACCGAAACCACCACCATGCCCTCCTCCACCAAAGAACCAAGGACCATGTGGGCCGTCGTTTTTCCCTGCATTTTTTGATGCTACATAATCAATAAACAAACCGACAGGCACAAGAATGATTGTAGAGATTATACCTGCAGTAAGACTTACAAAAACGCCTATGAGTACCCCTGCGACAAGACCCAACAATCCACCAAACCACCATGATTTTGATCTCCCCAAAATAGAGATAATAAAAAATAAAATAAATATAAAAAAACCAGACCAATCACCCACAGATGTTGGCATTCTGGTTTCTGATTTAATCTCACCACTAATAGAGACAATGATCGCCTGAACCGCGTTTCTTATGCCCAGATCAAAATCTCCAGCCTGAAATGCTGGTGCGAGGACGTCACGAATAATATATGAGCTTTCAATATCTGTAACTTCTGGCTCGAGGCCATAACCAACCTCTATGCGCATTTCCCTATCATCTTTAGCTACTATAAGCAGAAGGCCGTTATCCTCCTTCTCTTTTCCTATACCCCACTCCTCAAAAAGCTTAGACGCATAGCTCTCGATCGTCTCATCTGTGCCGTGCGTCGAAACAGTGACAACAGATATCTCGTTACCAGTCTGTGATTCAAACTGACTAAGTATTTTATTCAAATCAGAAATCGTCCTTGGTTGGAGTAATCCTGCAAAATCATTCACAAAACCAGCAGGGCTACCCGGGCTAATATAAGCCGAGAGTAGGCTCGGTGCTATAAGTATAAGAGCGAAAATGGATAATTTTCGCATGGAGAGAAGTTATTCTAGATTAACAACCGGAGCTGTTTCTGCGCCCCTTTCTGCCTCAAAGTATGATCGCTCATCAAACCCAAAAGAAGCTGCTATGAGACTCTTTGGAAATCTCTTAGTGGCTAAGTTGTAATCCCTTATATAATCGTTATAACGTGTCCTTTCTACTGATATCCTGTTTTCTGTACCTTCTAGGCCCGTCATCAGATCTCTGACATTAGTAGAGGATTGAAGTTGCGGATAATTTTCCATTATTACCAACAGCCTACTTAGAGAAGATTCTATTTGGTTGGCCGCCTCAACCTTGGACTCTGTGTCAGTGGCACCACCATACTTAGTACGCGCTTCCGCGATATCACTGAATATAGTTTGCTCTTGGGTGAGTATGCCCTTAACTGAGCTAACCAAATTTGGGATCAGATCCACACGCCTTTGATACTGTGTTTCTACTTTAGCCCATTGTGCATCAGCCCCCTCATTGAGTGAGACAAGACTATTGTATGATGACCACAAATACAGAATAGCAAGAACGACGACACCCAAAACAATCCAGGTAGTTTTTTTCATATTTGTATATTTATTCAACGCATTATACCACAAAAAGACGAGAACCTTAGTATTCAGTCTCGCTACCACGAAGATCTTTGGCTTCTACTCTTGGCTCCTCAGTAATCGCAACCTCGGTCGTCAGAAGTATGGAGGCTGCAGACGATGCATTTTCTATGGCACTTCTTGTAACCTTAACGGGATCTATAATACCAACCCTAAACATGTCATCGACAAAGCTGTCGGTCAGAGCATCGTAACCAGAATTATTTGAACCTTTTAAAACTTCAGAAAGTACAACACCGGGTTCCTTACCAGCATTTTTGGCGATTTGCCTTAATGGCTCTCTGAGTGCCTCGACCAAAGCCAGATATCCGAGAGCAAATTCCCCAGATTGTATATTTATATGTGCCTTTTTAGAATGATCAGAGTCCTTAAATTTGCCTTCGATTTTTTTAGAAATCTTGACCAAAGCAGCGCCTCCTCCAGGCACGATACCCTCATCTATGGCTGCCCTAGTGGCGTTAACAGCGTCTTCTATTTTAAGTTTAAGGTAACGCATTTCTGTCTCAGTAGCCGCTCCAACCCTGATTACTGCGACCCCACCAGAAAGCTTAGCCAGTCGTTCATTTAATTTCTCTAGATCAAATTTTGACTTAGTTACCTCTATTTGAGCTTTGATAGATTTTATTCTTTTTTCAATATCCACTTTCTTACCCTTACCACCGACAATTATCGTGTTGTCTTTTGTGGAAACAATTCTGTTGGCCTTACCCAGCACATCCAGTCCTATATTTTCAAATTTTATATCAATATCATCAGAGACAACCCTCGCGCCTACCATTACGGCGATATCCTCCAGGCCTTCACGTTTTCTGTCACCATAACCCGGCGCCTTAACAGCGAGAACATTGAAACCACCTCTCAATTTATTAACAACAAAAGTGGTTAGAGCTTCACCTTCAACATCTTCTGCAATAATAACCAAATCTTTCTTACCGCTTTCTGCCAACTTCTCGAGTAACGGCAAAATATCTTTAATAGAAGATATTTTCTTGTCAGTGACGAGAATGCCTGGATCTTTATATTCTGCTTCCATCCTGTCTGTATTGGTAACCATGTAGTGAGAAATGTATCCTTTATCAAACTGTATACCCTCTACTATTTCTGAATCAATACCCAATGTCTGCGACTCTTCTACAGTGACGACACCATCCTTACCAACCTTCTTTATCGTGTCTGCGATTATCCTACCAATCTCTTCGGATTCAGCGGAGATGGTTGCTACTTGTCTTATTTCTTCATCCGTTTTTATGGGTTTGGCCATTGCCCTTAAAAAAGAAACTGTGTCTTTGGTTGCTTCTTCGATACCTAATTTTACTCCCATTGGATTAGCACCCATCATGGTTTTCTGGAAACCTAAATTGATCAAAGCTTGGGTCAAGACAACAGAAGTAGTAGTACCATCACCAGCGATATCGTTGGTTTTTTGAGCGACCTCTTTCACAATCTCAGCACCCATATTTTCAAACTTATCAGGCAATGTTATGCCCTTAGCAATAGTGACTCCATCATTTGTTATGGTCGGAGAGCCGTATCCCCTATCTATAACCACATTCCTACCCCTTGGACCAATAGTTATCCTTATAGCATCAGCAACTTTGTCTACTCCCCTCTTTAATGCATTTCGTGCATCTTCGTTAAAGATTATCTGTTTTGCCATTTTTTTATCTTAAGAAAACTATCCCTTGATAATAGCTAGAATATTGTCCTCCCTTACAAGATAAAGATCTTCTACACCGTCACTTACATCATCGTAAGAGTACCTAGAAAAAACAACCTTATCTCCAACCTTCACACCAAGTTGAATTAATTTTCCTTCAATATATTTACCTGGACCAACCCCCAGCACGATTCCTTGAGCTGATTTTTCTTTCGACACGGCGTCTGGGATTATGATGCCAAAATGGCCACCCTTCCTGTTCGAATCCACCTCTTCGACAGTCATGGGTCTAATAAGAACCCTGTCACCGAGTGGTATTATCCCTGATCTTTTTTTTATAGTTTCTTTAGAGGTTTTTTTCATAAGTCATTATTAGAATATTTACAAATCACCCCCTTTATCCGACAAGATTATAGGTCAAACCAAAGAAAGAAGCAATTTAGTGATTATTGCTGATATTCCATTGTTTTTGTATAATGAAAGCCTAGGCTTATGATTAAAATACTTCCATACATAGAGATAGTCCTGTCGCTTCTATTAATAGTTGGGGTACTCCTCCAACGATCTGAGGCGGGCCTCGGGAGTGCTTTTGGCGGAGATAGTCTATCAGGAGCCAAGTACAACCGCAGGGGTTTTGAGAAAACTCTCTTTAACCTGACAGTACTACTGGCCGTTCTTTTCGCAGTAACCGCATTCTTGAACCTTTTCTTGGGTCGATAAGAATAAATGAAATATTCAAACTTGAGGGCGCTTCTGGTGAGGCGCTTCAACATTCCAAAAGAATACTTGGTAAAGAACGCCCTCCGCTCATTCACAATAGCGGAAAAGGCTGTATTTTATTTTTTCGTGATTGTTTTTCTGCTTTCTGGCCTCTCTCTTATTTATAAGGTTAACAAATCGTACCTGGTAGAGGTCCCACTGCAAGGAGGTTCGTTGACTGAGGGCATAGTTGGTAACCCTAGATTTATTAATCCCGTATTAGCTCTTTCTGATGCAGATAAAATACTTTCTGCCCTGATTTATTCTGGTCTTTTAGAAATAACCCCTGAAGGCAAAACTGAGAATGATCTAGCCGAAAGGGTAGAAATTTCTGACAACTCTCTCGTGTACACAGTCTATCTAAAAGATGAAATTTATTTTCATGATGGTGAGCCCATAACCACAGAGGATATCGAATTCACAATTCAGAAAACACAAAATATTTTACTGAAAAGCCCTTTTTATCCGGATTGGGCGGGTATAAAAATGGAAAAATTGGATGAAAAAACCATAGTGTTTACGCTTAGCAAGCCGTACTCCCCTTTCTTAGAAAACCTGACTATGGGTATACTGCCCAAACATATCTGGAAAAACGTATCAGATGATGAGTTTTCTTTTAGTCAGTACAACTCACTACCAATAGGATCTGGTCTATACCGAATTAATCAGGTGGAGAGAAACTCTGGAGGTATACCAGACTACTATGACCTGGTACCGTCCAGTCTGTTATCCAAGAAAGAACCATACATTGAGCACTTAATATTCAAATTTTACCCCAGTCAATCAGAACTACTAGAAGCATACAGAAATGGAGACGTGGAAAGCATCTCCAGCTTCTCACCAGACGACGCTGCTTCATTAGAAACACAAAAAACAACCATATTATCCTCTCCACTACCTCGAGTTTTTGGCGTCTTCTTTAACCAAAGCCAATCGAAGGTTCTCTTGGATAAAAACGTTCGTGAGGCCCTTGAGCTGACCGCGCCAAAAGAAGCCATAGCCAAAGATGTCTTCCATGACTACGCCCAGGTTATAGATGGGCCATTGCCTCCAGGAATATTCGAATGGAGCGGCAAGCGTAACTCCTCTTTAAATCCAGAAGAAAGATTTCTCTCCGCAGAGAAAAAATTAAGTGAAAATGGCTGGAAGAAAAATGAAGAGACCGGAATACTTGAAAAAAAATCCAAATCTGGTACACTAATCTTGTCGTTTTCAATCTCCACTGGTGATACCCCAGAACTAAGAGCAGTAGCAGAAAGGCTAAGGGCTTCTTGGGAAAAACTGGGAGCCAAGGTGGAAGTGCTTGTATTCGAATCTGGCGATCTAAACCAAAATGTCATTCGTCCAAGACGTTTTGATGCTCTGTTATTTGGTGAAGTTGTCGGAAGAAATGTGCTAATTTATCCATTTTGGCATTCATCGGAAAGAAACGATCCGGGACTAAACATAGCTCTATACGCCAACAATAGAGTAGACAAGCTACTGGAGAATGCCCAGAGTGCTAAGACACAGAAAGAAAGAGAGGAATACTATAAAAATTTCGACCAAGAAATTCGTAAGGATACACCTGCAGTATTCCTCTACACACCCAACTTTCTTTATTTAGTACCAAAAAAAGTTAAAGGGGTTAACTTGGAAAAAATTTCAAGCTCAGAAGACAGATTCTTAGGCATCAAGGATTGGTACATAGAAACACATAAAGTTTGGAAAATATTTGTAAAATAAAAATTCATGAATGAACAAACCGACAGTAAAGTAGGTCCAGTGGAACAAAAACCAGCAGCCCAACAACACAGAGATCGCGGCCCAAGAGGATACCAAGGATCAGGACGGCGCAGTTCAGGTATGGGTCGCTCACTAAGACAAAAAGGTATGCGTAGAGACTCTGATAGACCGATCGCACCAAAGAAGCCACATGATATTATTCCCCCCCTTGCTCCTGGAGTTATTAGAATTGTGCCACTTGGAGGCGTAGAAGAAGTCGGCAGAAATATGACCGCGGTGGAGTTCAATGGCGACATTATTGTTATAGACGCCGGAATTCAGTTTACGGACGCAGAAACACCGGGTGTCGACTATATTTTGGCGAATACAAAATACTTAGAGGAGAGGAAGGATCGTATCAAGGCTCTGGTTATAACCCATGGACACCTAGATCACATCGGAGGAATACCGTATCTAATAACACGCCTTGGAAACCCACCTATATACACAAGGGAATTTGGAGCATTGCTCATCAAGAAAAGACAGGAAGAATTTCCTCATCTACCGCCACTAGATATAAAAATCGTAGAGTCATCCGATAAATCTATACCTCTCACCGCAGATCTGAAAGTTAGATTCTTTGGACTCACTCACTCTATCCCTGATTCCACTGGTATCATCATCGAAACTCCATACGGAGATATAGTGAACACTGGCGACGTACGCGTCGAGAACGAGAACGGTATACCTGTAGATAAAGAAATCGAGCAGTACAAAATGTTCAAAGATAGAAATGTTCTCCTATTCACAATGGACTCTACCGGCATAGAGAAGCCTGGATTTTCTCCGTCTGAAGCATCTATCTTAAAAAATATAGACAAAATAATAGCGGAAGCCCCTGGTCGAGTTGTTATAGCCACGTTCGCATCTCAGGTAGAACGTATTATAGAATTTATGAATAGTGCCCGCAGATACGGCAAGAAAGTTGTGATCGAAGGAAGGAGTATGAGAAACAATGTTGATATCATCAAACACCTTGATCTCGTAAACGTTGATCATATAATCCCCATTGAAGACATAGAGAAGTACGCACCGAACAAGATCTTAATGATCGCGACAGGCGCCCAGGGTGAAGAATTCGCAGCCCTCATGCGTATGTCTAATAAAACGCATAAATTTATAAGACTGAACCGCACAGATACTGTTATTCTCTCCTCTTCAGTTATTCCAGGAAATGAGCGTGCTATAGCCAAACTCAAAGATAATCTGTTCAGGCATGATTCAAAAATAATCACCTATTTAGATTCTGATGTGCACACGAGCGGTCATGGTAAACGAGGAGAACTCGAGTGGGTTCATAAACAAATACCCTATAAATTCTTCATGCCAGTACATGGGCACCATTACATGCTTAAAATGCACGCTGACCTAGCGGCCTCTCTCGGTTGCCCAAGAGAAAACATTATCGTCCCAGACAACGGCTCTGTAATAGAAATCAGCGACCAAGGAAAAACCCTAACAAGATTAAAAGAAAAGGCCCCTTCAGACGATGTTGTCGTGGAGGGCTTCTCAGTCGGCGATGTCTCCGAGGTTCTCATTCGTGATCGCAAAATGCTCGCGGAAGATGGTATGTTTGTGATCATTGCCATGGTGAACACTCAGACCGGTAGACTAAAAAAATCACCAGATATCATATCCCGTGGTTTTATTTACCTCAGAGAATCCCAAGAACTTCTTAATGAGGCACGCCACCTCATCAAGAAATCGATAGAATCAACGACTGTCGGCATGAACCCAATAAACTTTGACTATGCCAAAAACGCGGTAAATGAGGACGTATCCCGTTTTCTATTCCAAAGAACAGCTAAAAAACCCATCGTCATACCGGTCATACTGTCCGTATAACAAACACAAAACACCGCCATCTGGCGGTGTTTTGTTATACTTGATCTATGACACACGGGCTTCTTAGTCAAAGACATCTGAACAAACTCCTCCCAATCTATTTTGCCAACTTATTTTTCTCTTTTCATTACAATATTTTGGTATATGTTAACTCTTCGTTTCTAGAAAAATTTTTTAGTGCGAGTTTTGTCAGCCTACTATACATTTTAGGATCAGCTGGGAACATCTTACTATTCCTTATAGCAGTAAAAATGGAAGGTAGATTTGGAAATCGAAAGTTTTTTTTCATGTTTCTCTGCCTAGAACTTATCGCTGTGGCGGGATTAGCAACTCTATCCACAGAGCTTGCTGTGGCACTACTGTTTATAGTTTTTCAAAGTACCTCAATCATGCTCATATACAGTTTGGATATATTCCTTGAAGATGCAACCTATACTAGCGAAACCGGGTCAGTGAGAGGTATTTACCTAACTCTGGGTAACCTGGCTCTGGTGATGTCTCCACTCCTTATTGCCCTATTCTCTCCAAGTGGCGAGTTTAAAAGTCTCTACATTCTATCGGGTATCTTTCTAGTCCCTCTTTTTATATTGGCCTCATTCTCTTTCAAAAAATTTAAAGATGGTGAACAAAGATTATCTGGACTACCATTTAAAACTTGGTGGCAATCAAAAAATATAAGAAGCGTGGGATTCGTCCGCCTAACACTAGATATTTTTTATAGCTTTATGGTTATCTATATGCCTATTTACCTACATCAAAACATCGGTTTCGATTGGACAGAGATCGGCGTTATATTCACCATCATGCTTCTTCCTTTTGTATTATTTGAAATACCCGTTGGTAAGCTTGCAGACAAATGGGGTAAAGAAAAAGAATTTATTACTATTGGCCTATTTATAGTAGGAATAACTCTTTTGTTTATGCCTTTCTTAAAAATAGCCGTGGTGTGGGTATGGGCCCTGCTTTTATTCATATCGAGAATTGGAGCGAGTATCACAGAGGTCAGTGTCGAGAGTTATTTCTTTAAACAGGTTAATAAAAATGATGTAGGACTTATAACTATTCATAGATTATCCTGGCCAAGCGCTTTTGTTCTTGGTCCCACTCTGGGGGCCATCTCTCTTTCTATATTCCCCTTCAGTGCCATGTTTTTATTATTGTCATTAGTGGTGCTAAGGGGTATGAGCACGAGCACAAGGCTCTAAGACCGCTTCTCTACCGTTCTGTGACTTCCCCAGCTTTTATCTCTATCTGATCTGCCTTGCGCAGGTTTTTAATCTGCCTTTTGGATATAAACCTGGTATGTGGTGATCTGTCTAATTTATTCATGAGCCCATATAAATCTCTGTCAGTTGTAATCCATTTTTTATTCACCTTAGATAAATCGAATGGAGTAGAAAAACTTCTCATTGTTTTGATTCCGTTTGCCAAAAAATATTCATGGAAATAAGACATGGCTAACTCTCTGATATTTTTATATATTGGCTCACGATATCTCAAAACTGCATGATTAGTTTTAGAAATAGCTCCCCAAAATCCCCCGTCATTAAAAATAGCAACAACGTGATCAACATCTGGACTTTCTGCCTTTAAATCCAGAAGTAGCGGCCTTTCGCCACGCACCCACATAATAAGAGCTGCCAAAAGTGCTCCTTCGAAACAGTGGGCGGTGTTGTGCTCCATCGTCTTTTGAGGTGACATGTAGGTCTCTCGATTTGTTTCAAAATTAAATGGTATCTGATTAATAAAATCTTGTATCTTTGCATGGGTTTTCAAACCCAATAAAAACCTAAAACTTTTTTCAGACATACCAGACTCCTTTAGGCTAAGCGGCCTTACTCGAGTGTTCATATCTATAAATTCTGACTATTTTTAAGTGCTGGCACTTCGTCAACGTGTATTATATTGAAAAACAATCTCCCTATAACCTGTCCATTTTGAGTCTCTACATTCAACCTCCATCTGCCACTTTGTAGATCATAACCAACAGAATAGGTTCTGAAACCGCCATCCCTACCACCCACTACAGGCAAAGGTATCCTGCTTTTATCAACCCACATATCGCTCTCTTCATCAAGATACTGCCATTCATGAACCACGTTCAAATTTATATCACTCGGGGCAAAAATAGCACTATAGGCATAAACTGGAGAACCTGGTGCTAAATGAAAATCTTTGTATATCTTAAAAAAACCCTCCCACCCCAAATCTTCATATTCTGCAACATAGTTGCCAGCATCATCTCTGGTGACCAGATGATATATCCCGGCGCTTTTCAAAGACAGTGGTAATGGTGGAATAAGGTTAGTAAAATACAAAACATTTATAACGATAAAGATAAGAGAAATGGCTGTGCGTAAAGTGATTCGATTTTTCTTAAATTCTGGACCGATTACTCCTTTTAATAATGAAAAAAAAGCAGAAATTATGATCAGACTAATAGCACCGCTAACTATAAAAATCGGGGCGCCTATCCTATTCAATACAATTGGTACTTCAAAAATTGCAAACAAGAAAATGGATATAAAGAGAAAACTGGTTTGAAAAATCAATCTAGCGTAGTGTTTTTTCAAAAACTCATTTGCCAATATAGCCACAACTAAAATCAATATGAATGGCCAGGTAGCAGAGAGCGTCGCTGCTCTAAAATAAAACACTAGAAATGCAGACATCAAACCACCAAAAAACAACTGCAATATATTTATAAGCCAAAAGTGTGTGCCGGATTTATCTGCACCGACCTTCTTTTCTTTGTAATGCAACAAAACAATAACCACAGCTACCACAAGTAAGTGAAAAGCTATCCATAAATTTTCCCAAAGAGAGTCAATCCTTTTGAGTGTTAGGGTATCCAATATAAACCCACCAATGAGAAAGGCAGTCGACACTGATCTTTCGTTCTTTATAAACCAATTTTTGGTCGCCCCGACGCTCCAAGGAGTCATTCGTATCATTATTTCATTATAAGGCAATTTACCCTTTTAAAGCCTGGTTTTGTGGTAGACTCTGGATCTATGACCGACAAATACCCAATGAGGATAAACAAGTATCTGGCCCTAAAGAACCACTCTACGAGGCGCGGGGCTGACGAACTTATAGAAAAGAACCAAGTATTAATAAACGGCAGATATGCCGTTCTTGGTGACAAAGTAGTTGAAAGTGATGTCGTAGAAGTAAGGAGGAACAAGAAAGTTCTTGAGTACGTCTATTATGCATACAACAAACCGATGGGCATTGCTACCTTGGCCCCAAAACAAGGTGAGAAAGGAATAAAAGAATCTATCGATTTAAAGAATGTGTTCCCGATCGGTAGATTAGACAAAAATTCACACGGGCTGATAATACTCTCAAACGATGGGAGGGTTACGGACAGACTACTGAACCCAAAACATGCGCATGACAAGGAGTACCTCGTAGAAGTCAAAACAAAACTAAGGAACAACTTTAAAGACAAGATGGAGAGCGGGGTGGATATAGGTGACTATATAACAAAGCCTTGTGAGATAAAGATCCTGGATGATAATAGGTTCTCCATAATACTGACTGAAGGCAAAAAACATCAGATACGCCGAATGTGTGACGCTCTCTTTGCTGAGGTAAAAGATCTAAAGAGAACAAGAATAATGAATATTACACTAGGGAAACTTTCACCAAACTCATATAGAGAAATAAAAGGTGAGGAACTAGATCTGTTTTTGAAAAGCTTAAGCCTTTAAGCTCTACTAACTTCTGGTAAGTGCCGAGAGAAGTATGTCCATCTTCATCGTGGCCACTCCACAAACCTTATCTGCTCCACCATAATAGACATACAGGAGACCATCTTTTTCAACCATACCGCAAGGAAATACGACATTATTCACTAATCCGATTTTCTCATATTGTTCCTCCGGCTCAAAAATAGGATCCGAGGATCTAGCCAGTACAATCGTAGGGTCCTTTAGGTCAAGCAGGGCGGCTCCAACACGATAAGTGTGGTGGACACGAGAAATCGCATGATAAAGAAGTAGCCAGCCTTTCTTTGTTTTTATTGGAGGAGCAGCGATTCCCACCTTCACGCTGTCCCATGCTCTGGATCTTGGCCCCAAGACTCTGATACATGTGTTTACCTTATCTTTTGTGAAATCCAAAGAATCCATATAGTCACCACATATATCTGTACCGATCCTGTGCAAGACTAAATACTTCTTACCTATTTTTTCTGGCAAGATACACGCATCTTTATCATCTATACCCCTAGGAGTAAGTAGTTTTGGAGGTGTCCAATTAAAGCTATGGTTCAAGAAATCTTTTTCTAATATAGAAGTTACAGCCACCTGCGGAGGCCCAATGCCGTCAAAGGCTGTATAACACATGTATATCCTGTCATCTATTTTTGTTATTCTCCCGTCCTCGCATCCAGAATTACAATTGTCTATCTTTTTCATCTCAAATGGTTCTCTGGGAACATATATTGGCTCTGAAAACTGACGATCAATATTTAAGCCATCTTTAGTTGTTGCGTACCCAACCGTTGAAGTATTGTCATTTGAAATTGCCCTATAAAAAATATGCGTTGTCCCCTTCAAGTGTATCGCGCCTGGGTTAAGTGTAGCTTGAGCCTCCCATGCGTGGCCTGGGTTAGGGATGATCGTCGGATTACCGACAAATCTCTTCAAATGCCAGTCAGGGGCGGTTTCCGGATATATAGACGATATCAAATCAATCAATGATACCTTGGCACTACACCCCGTCGTATCCGCAGCTCCATAAAAAATCTCCAACATATCACCATCAAGAAGGGTGCCTGTCGGAAACACAATATCTCCAACGTGACCAGTTAGTTCATATGGTTCATTTGGTACTAAGAGTGGTCCGTGCGTTTTGCCTATTATTTTCCTAGGATCGTGTAGATCTAATAGAACTGCCTCGACGCCGAATATTCGATCTGCGTTGTCTGGATTTGGAAAATAGTTTTGAATATAAGAATATATCAAAAGCCATCCATATTTTGTTTTTATTGGTGGAGCACCAACTTCGACATGATCATATTCTGTCCTCTTTAAATCAATCCTGTAATCATCCACCCTGGAACCAAAGTCTTTCCAAGTTTCTTCAGACCATAAATCTTCTATCTTATCGACCTGAACAATAACCATCTTGGTTGGCGGACTGTCTGTATATGCACTGAACAAGACAGTGACCTTGCCTCCGATTCTTTCAGAGAAAAGTGTCATGGCTTTAGCATTAAATGGGGTGACAAGGTGTCTCTCTTTTACCTTCTTACAATCTGAAGACACAGCCACCGCTGCTTTAATACCCTCAGCTTCAAAAGGAAATTTGGACAAAGCCGTATAGAACGTATAATAAGATCCTTCAAAGTGAGTGATTCTAGGATCTTCGCATCCAAAACGTTCCCACTCTTCCTCTGGCTCTATAAATGGCGCATGTTTAGCAAAATACTTTCCGTCTAAGCTTTCAGCTACACCTATAACAGATCTTTGCTTGGGGTTCGACAAAACATCAGGAAAAGATATTGCCCTGTAGAGCATATGGATTTTTTTCCCGTGTTTTATAGGACAGGGATTAAAAGTGGCAAATGCCTCCCAATGATGCTCATTGCTAGGTATCAGTATTGGATTATGTGCTGATCTGGTTACTGTGAACATCTTGACTTTAGTCTATCAAATTTTTATGGATAGAACACAAATTTTATTTAACAACCTTCGTAGACTTAACAGACAAGACGATATGCTCGTCCCTCATAAGTTTATCCATAAATTCCTGAATGCTGATATGGGCAACTCCAACATATTTATCACCGCCACCATAGTATATGAATAATGTGCCACCCTTCACCACTGCACCGGAGGCGTAAATGATCCCCGGCTTCCAATCATTCTCATACCACTCATCTGGTGCAAGTAGTGGATATCTGGATCTATAAAGAACCTTCGTTGGATCCTTAGAGTCGAGCAACATGGCTCCAAGTTTATAACGTCCAGGATCATTCTTGTCCATGGCATGATAAAGAACCAGCCAACCATAACGAGTTTTCACTGGTGGCGGTCCTATGCTCCTGGTTCGATTGTGCCAGACTACATCGCGATCTGGTAACAAGTGTGGATCGGGGCTCTCAAATGGAACTGGTGGTCGATCTATATGCTCAAGGTACTCAACCCGAACCCTGTCCAAATCTGGATGTGACAAATTATGGAATAATGCATACTTGCCTTCAATTTTTTCTGGAAATAACGTCCAATTTTTATGCCTTTCATTTGTGGGCGAGAGGTTAACAAACGGACTCCAGCGAAAACGGCCTCCTTCTAAGTCTTTTTCTGCAATAGATGTTAAGCCAACCTGAATAGAGTTCCAGCCATTAAACATGTTGAAAGTGAGATAAATTCTATCTCCTATCTTAACCGCCCTTGGATCTTCACAACCACCCCATCCGCCACCAGAAGCATACAGACCCTGATCATAGACCAGTCTTGCGGGTGAAGTATATGGATAGTGGGCAACCATCTCCGAAAGAGTCTCAGGCATATAGACAGGATAAGGAAATCTCCTGTCAAAATTGATGCCATCTTTACTCGATGCGTATCCTATACGAGAAACCCCATCAACACCAAGGGCTCTATAAAAAACATGTATCCTGTCACCATGCACAACAGCAGCTGGGTTAAACACAGCCTCTGATTCCCAGAAAGAATTTGGGGTTGGACCGATGATTGGATTGCTTTGGGCCCTGCGTAGGTCAATCTTCCCATGCTTACTTCTTATTAATTTTCTTTTTACTAATCTCCTTTTTGTTGTCTTGGTCTTACGAATTGTTTTCTTTTTTATTGTCCTTTTTTTACGAATAATTCTTTTTGTAGTCTTTGTTTTGATTATCTTTTTTTTTGAAACAATTTTCTTGTTCTGGTACGTTCTTTTACTGACGGGAGTTTTTCCTTTTTTCCTTGAAACCTTTTTGATTTTAATCTTTTTACGTACGACCATACTTATCTTCTACTCTGATTATATCACCCTCATCAAACTTGCCTCTGGCAATCTCTAATATCTCCACATCATTGTTTAGAGCAGATACGCGGTGGTTAGTCTCTGGAGGGATCTCAAACTCATCCCCGGGTTTGGCAGATATAACCCGCTCGCCGATAGTTATATCAGGATCACCCGAAAGGACTCTCCAAAACTCATCTCTATAATGATGCCTCTGGAGACTAAACGACTCTCCTTTTTTTACAAATAGAATTTTTACCGTATCTTTCTCGTTTTCAACAAATTCTCTAAAGCCTCCCCATGGACGCTCTTCATTAAAGGGTTTGAGCATTTTCATGCTCTTATTATATCATCTTGAGTTTTACTCCAACAGACTGCGAATTATTGATTTTGTTTCTTCTGGATCCACTACTGGTACACATAAAATTCCAGTTTTCTTAGCCGCCTCATCATTACCACCCTCATATAAAGCGTCACCCACATAGACCATTTCAGAAATTGGAATCCCCAACCTTTCAGATATCTGCCGAATACCATACGCCTTATCCTCGCCTTTTTTAACCACATCTATTGATGTCGTGCCCCCGGCATGGATTTCAAACTCAGGAATTTTTTCTGAAAGAAACTTCATTATTTCCAAACGTTTTTTATGATCTGGATCCCATTTACTCTTCTCTTCTATAGGGGCCTTCTGACCCAAAGCAGAGAAGGTGATTTCACTTTGACGATCCTCGAGCATGTCTCCATATAAACGTTCTGGTTTTATAAATTCTGCTTTATCCAAAGCATACTCAAAAGCAGAGAATACCTTTTCTTTTTCTTCTTTGGTCAAAAGATCTGCATACATCTCATGTATTTCGCCCTCTATAAAACGATACATACTAGTACCTCCCCCAGGTGCAATAAAAAGATTGGAAAGATTATGTGACGAAAGATTTAAATGGTTCAAAAGCTGTTCTTTAAATTGTCTCCATCGACCCCCAGAGATTATTGCTACTTTTTTCTTCTCTAACAAATCTTCAATAAGCTTTTCCATCTCTTTATCTATCGCCTGTTTACTGACAGCCAAAGTACCATCAAGATCAAAGACCACTACTTTAAAATTTTGAGGGTTTATTTTATCCATTACATCCCTACCTCACCAGCCTCATTATGCTTCTAGTAGTAGGTCCATAGAATCCTGTGGCTGGGACAATACCAGCGTAGTTTTGCCATTCAAGCAGTGCTTT